>CAZTES010000302.1:0-3464 GCA_964612275.1 uncultured Rikenellaceae bacterium | reverse complement strand
TCAAAGGTTTGCATCCGCTTTTTTTACAGGCAGCTTTTATCGGTTCAATGGCTTCGAGTGCTTTTCTTAATTGAACCACTTCACGGGGGTTGATGCGGTTTACTGCAACTTTTGAAATGACTCGTTCCAGGTCACCGATCACTGCAACCAGTTCCTCAATTCGTTCTTTAGATTCCGGATTTTGTATGAAATATTCAACGATATCGTAACGTTCACTGATGGGTTTTATCTCCTTCAGGGGAAGCGATATCCAGCGCTTAAGCAATCGTCCCCCCATCGGAGAGATGGTCTTATCCAATACATCAATCAGGGTTTTCGCTCCCTCATTCCAGGTATAAAACAGTTCCAGGTTCCGGATGGTGAATTTATCCAGCCAAACGTAATGATCTTCCTCGATCCGGGAGATCGTTGAGATGTGTCCCACCTGATCGTGCTGTGTAAGGTCAAGATAGTGCAGGATGGCACCCGCAGCAATGATCCCGTATTGTAATCCCTGCACTCCAAACCCCTTCAGGGATGCGGTTCCAAAATGCTTGAGCAGCCGTTCAATGGCCGATTCATCATTAAAGATCCAGTCATCCAGTTTATAGGTATAATAGCGTGTACCGAACAGGTCCACAAACTCATTTTTCCGCCTCTTTTCCAGCAACACTTCTTTGGGATTAAAGCTGGTCAACAACTGATCGATGTATTCATGGTTTCCCTCAGCAGTCAGAAACTCACCGGTTGAAATATCGAGAAAGGCAATACCACAGATCTGGTGGTCAATATGAACAGCTGCCAGGAAATTGTTTTCTTTATGATTTAACACATTGTCGTTGAGGGAAACGCCGGGTGTAACCAGTTCGGTGATCCCCCGTTTAACGATTTTTTTTGCCATTTTCGGATCTTCGAGCTGATCACAAATGGCAACCCGCTGGCCAGCCCTGACCAGCTTGGGAAGGTATGTATCAAGGGCATGATGGGGAAAGCCGGCCAGTTCAACAAACGATGCGGCACCATTGGCACGCCGTGTCAGGGTGATCCCCAGGATCTCTGATGCTTTGATCGCATCCTCACCAAATGTTTCATAAAAATCACCCACCCGGAACAGCAGGATGGCATCCGGGTGTTTCCGCTTGATGGTGCTGTATTGCTTCATCAAGGGAGTCTCAACATATCTGGTCGAATCAGCCAAGGAATGCGATCGGATTATTTTCAGAAACAAAGATAAAACTTATCGACCCCGGATGAAAGGATATTGTATTACTTGTTAATAAAAAATCGGGTTCTGACTTCCCAGCCTACCGGTTTTGAAATACTTCAGAAATGGACTAGCAAAATGTTAAATAATCATTTGCATTTAGATTGTATTTTGAATTCTACGATAAAATTTAGTTTTCATCTATTGATTTACCACAACAGGGGCAAAATGATGCAAACTAATCACCAAACACTCGAAGAGTGTTAAACCGCCTTCGAAAGAATAGCGAACAAAAATTAGCTTATGGAACGTCGTGTAGCATGGTTGCCTGACCACGCCAACCTGACTGCCCTCCTTGTCTGGCCAACTAAACGAACTTCTCAATAACAAGTCCTCTGCGCCAATCGGTAATTATGGTTGTAAATGATTGAGAACTACTGTGGGTAAATCCTCCCATTCTGACCATGCTCTGATAAATCCCCCAATCGCCTGTTAGGGTACAGCAGACAGGCAGCAGGCAGTGGCGTGGGAGTTTCCATGCACAACAGTGGAATAAGCTGATTTCAGCTATTCTTTCGTCAGCGGAGATTTCTTTGGTTACTTTCTTCATCATGGAAGAAAGTAACCTGTTCGCATCGGGAGCGAACAGGGAAATGGACGGTGGCGGTTTAATCTTTAAAGGTTACTTTTATCAGAAACAATATGGATAATAGCAAATCTATATCAATTTCATGCCCTCAAGCCGGGCTGGCTTTTACTTTTCTACTTGATGAGAAAAGTAAACAAAAGAATCAAGGCTGTTAAAAATTTTATTGCAAAACTACCGCTTGAAAAGCAGCGCAACCAAACTCGAGGCTACATCATAAATATGGTAAATTGCGGTATGGTAAAGTATGTGCTCAAATCATAAACACAAATTGGATGATTTACATTGCTATGTTACATGTGGCAATTCTAACCAAACGACATTGCCTATTTCATGTTTCATGTGGTTCTATTTATTAATAAAGAATACATGATGCATCCTCTCAGACATGGTTGCTGGGATAACCTGCCTGTGAAATTATGCTTCATTACAGCACTACATCCGAAGCAATCAGCATTTCATGGAGTAAGATGGCTATTCCCCCCCGAAATTTTCTTCGCCTTGTTTTGACACATAAAATTTTTAAAGGCCGTTTGTTCGCCCAACGGGCGATTAAGATTAAGATCTATTTATCTGGAGTGAAATAAGCTGATTTCAACTGTTCATTCGTCAGCGGCGATTTTTCATGAAATGGATGTTAGTCTGTGTAAGTAATTATCTTAATTGGAGTTATTGTATGTATAAAAAAATCAGGGTCTAAACGAAGTCAGACCCTGATTAAACCTGAAATTATTAACCTGAAATTCAACTAAAAGCTGCGTATCAATTCCGGCTTCGGAAATGTTTCATAGATCTTTTCCGAATTGAGGATCTCCTCTTCGGATAGGGCAAAATTGGTCAGTTCTTTGTTGAAATATTTCTCATACGAACCAAGGTCCAACAGTCCATGACCGCTGAAGTTTGCCAGGATCACTTTTTCCTTTCCCTCCTCCTTCGCTTTCCTGGCTTCGTCGATCACACAGACCAATGCATGGTTCGTTTCCGGTGCCGGGATGATTCCTTCCGTTCTGGCAAACAGTACACCCGCCTCAAATGCATCCAGCTGGGTTACCGATTTCGGTGTGATCAGGTTGTCGTTCACCAGCTGACTAATGGTCGGGGCAATTCCATGATAACGAAGCCCCCCGGCATGAATTGGCGGTGGTATGAAAGCATGGCCAAGGCTGTGCATTGCCAGCAAGGGTGTGTATTTTGCCTCATCCCCGTGATCATAGACATAGGGTGCTTTGGTCAATGTGGGACAGGCAGTGGGTTCCACCGGAAAGATTTCGATCTGTTTCCCATTGATCTTATCATAGATAAAAGGATAGGAAAGTCCGGCGAAGTTGCTGCCGCCTCCTGCACAACCGATAATCACATCCGGATAATCACCCACCTTTTCCAGCTGTTTCTTTGTTTCCAGTCCGATAATCGTCTGATGCAGCATCACATGGTTCAGCACACTTCCCAGTGAATACCTGGTCTTACCCGTGGTATCACTAACAGCGATTTCAATGGCTTCACTGATGGCAATTCCAAGGCTTCCGGGGGTATCAGGATATTTCTCCAGGACCGCCCTTCCCGCGTTTGTCCTGTCACTCGGACTTGGATAGCATACTCCACCCCAGGTCTGCATGACGGTTTTCCGGTGGGGTT
>CAZTES010000301.1:0-3491 GCA_964612275.1 uncultured Rikenellaceae bacterium | reverse complement strand
TCAAGTTGATCAGTGACAAACTCGATCCTGCCACCTTTGACCCCATACTTCACCCCGGTACCTATGATCCTTCCTCTGCAGAATGGTTTGAGGAGCAGCTGAAGAACGGCATGAACTATTACCGCCGGAATCGGGATCTATCCTATATCGGTATGGGATTATGGTATATCGTGAACATCATTGATGCCACGGTCGACGCCCACCTGTTCGATTATGATGTGGGGGACGACCTCTCCCTGCATATTGAACCCAGGATCAGACAATCCCCCCATTCCCTCGAAACATTCGGATTGAAACTTACGTTTCAATTTTAATCACTATTTTTGGCAAAATCTTTTACCATGATCAACATGAGACGTATCCTGTTCCTTTTCCTGTTTGCTGTTTTTTTCTCATTTTATCTGTATGGACAAACACTTGAGACAGATAGCCTGCCTATCCCGGAAGAGGTTGAACTATCCGGTTTTGACAATAATCTCGATAGCCTTGTCCACCTCTGGTATGTCAATCAGACCGGGAATTCGGAGAACTATTCGCTGGTTGAAGATGTGGAAGACGAAACCCTGGTCACCCAGTTTCCCGATTCGGTCTACATCGACCGGCTGAGCCGGATCCCATCCCTGCTGGAACTCTCATACAATAACATCGTAAGAAACTTTATCCATGTTTATACCCAGAAGAAAAAAGAGAACCTTGAGGTAATGCTGGGACTGTCAGAATATTATTTCCCCATCTTTGAAGAAATTTTTGATTTTTATGATATCCCCCTGGAATTGAAGTACATGGCTGTCATTGAATCGGCACTGAATCCAAGGGCAGTATCCAGGGTCGGAGCTACAGGGTTGTGGCAATTCATGTATGGTACGGGGCGCGCGTATGGCCTTACCATTAACTCCATTGTGGATGAGCGAAGGGATCCGATCAAATCAACCCATGCAGCCGCCCGGTTCGTCAAGGACCTGTATGCCATCTACCAGGATTGGGTGCTGGTTATTGCCGCGTACAATTGCGGACCGGGAAATGTGAATAAAGCCATACGCCGGTCCGGGAACAAACGGAACTTCTGGGAAATCTATTATTTTTTACCCCGCGAGACCCGGGGACATGTTCCGGCATACATTGCCGCTACCTATGCCATGAATTATTATCAGGAGCATAACCTGAAACCAAAACCCATCAAGATGCCACTGGCTGTGGATACGCTGATGATCCACGATGACCTACATTTGAAACAGGTTGCTGAAGTGCTGAACATACCCCTGGACAAACTCCGGGATATGAATCCCCAATACCGGCGGGATATCATCCCCGGCAAAAGCCAGGATTATATCCTGAAGATACCCGTTCAAAATGTTTCATCGTTTATCACCCTGGAAGATTCTATCTTTGCCTATAAAGATTCGGTCTATTTTGACCCGACTTATACCCTCGTAAACCCCACACATTCACGGTATGTTCCGCAACCACCAACAGGCAAGACAAAACTCTCTTATACCGTAAAATCAGGGGATAATCCCGGTTATATTGCCAGCTGGTATCATGTCGGACTATCCGATCTCAGGTACTGGAATAACATCCGGAACCTGATCCGTGTAGGACAGAAGCTGGTGGTATATGTCCCGCCGGAAAAGGCAGATTACTACCGGAAAATCAATGAGATGACTTTTGAAGAGAAGCAGCGAAGCATCGGGAAAAGCACTGCCCGGCCGGAAGAAACGATCGCTCAGGAGGAAACACTTGACGAAAATTACATCTACTACCGGATTCGATACGGTGATACATTATGGGATATCGCGAAAAAATATCCGGGAGTTACAGAAACCGATATCATACGGCTGAACAACATCACCGATGCAAACCGCATACATCCCGGTCAGCAGATAAAGATTAAAAGAAAAAGCTAAACCGTTATCCGCCGGGCAAAATTGAAACATTGAATGCAGAGGGATCGAACTTCTTTGACCTGAGAATTTAATGAAGCTATATACCAGGAATGAAACCGTTTCAGATCTTCCTGATTTTTTTTGTTATCCTTCTTTTGCTTTTTACCCTCTCCTTTATTTTTCCACCCCGGGGGATTGAAGGACCGGGGGGTATTACCCTTCGCTTTCCCGGGTACCAGGGGCTGATATCAAAACCACAGAAACCTGACTATTCCAATATCTCACACATCCTTGAGCAGAGTGAAGTGCTGGAAAGAGAGACGGAAGAGCCTGCTCTCCCGATCGACTCTATAGTCACCACCCTGCCAGAGGATAGCATCACACCGGATACCGCCCCGCACATAACCTGCCCCGTATATCGTGCCGATAGCCTGAAGAAACTGATCTATTCCCTCAGCTTTTCGGACAACGATCCGTCAGTACTATATCCATTTTTCAGGAAACTGGAACAGGTGCAGTCAATGGATAAACCCCTCAGGATCCTGCACTACGGAGATTCCCAGATTGAAGGTGACCGGATCACCTCCTATATCAGGGAAAAGATGCAGGAACAATTCGGTGGTTATGGGCCCGGTTTATTTTCACCCGATATGGTGGTGCAACATACCCTTTCCATCAAACAGACGGTCTCCTCCAACTGGTTACGGTATGGTGTGAACGATATGAATAATGAGATTATCGATCACCGGCGGTTGGGCATCATGATGAATTTTGGAAGGTTCCTCTTTCCGGATACCACGGCATTAAATGATTCTGCACTGCATGAAGCAGAGATTGTGATAGAACCGTCGGGTCTGGGGTATACCCGTGTAAAATATGTTGACCGGATCCGGCTCTTTTACGGGTACAACCGGTTTCCGGTTCATTATGAAATCAACCTGCCTGGGAAATCAGAACGGATCGATACCCTGCCGATAAACCGTTCCTTGCGGGTGCTCTCGACTGAGATACCTGGTAACTACGACCAACTTCTGATTCAGTTCAGGGGGGCGGACAGCCCCGACCTCTATGCCATCAGCCTTGAGAGCAACAAAGGGATTATGGTGGATAATATCCCGTTGAGGGGTAGCTCGGGGCTCGATTTTTCCCGCTCAGATACGCTGCTTCTCAAAGAGATGCTGGATGAACTGAACGTTGGTTTGATCCTTCTTGAATTTGGAGTGAATATAGCCCCCCATATTGTTAAGGGATACAAATGGTATGAAAACAGGCTTTATCAGCAACTGGTAACAATGAAATCCCTTCGTCCGGGAATATCGATCCTGGTGCTGGGTATTTCGGATCTCTCCCGTAAGGTGAACGATTCGTATGAATCATATCCCAACATCATGGCGATCAGGGATGCGCAGAAGAATGCGGCATTCCGCGCCGGATGCGGATTCTGGGATACGTTTGAAGCGATGGGGGGCGAAAACTCAATGCCGGGATGGGTCTTTGCCGACCCAGCCCTTGCCCGGTCCGATTTTGTGCACTTCAGTAACCTGGGATCCAAAGTGATCGGGGAAATGTTCCATAATGCGCTGATGGAGGAGTACAATAAGTTCTGCG
>CAZTES010000300.1:0-3517 GCA_964612275.1 uncultured Rikenellaceae bacterium | reverse complement strand
ATTGTTGTTTCAATAACTGATTCATAAAAGTAATATAATTTTCAGAATATTCTTTCCCTCCACCCTTTTTTACTGTTTGTTTTGTCAGGCTGAACCAGTTTTTTGTTTCTTTGAACCCTGGTAGAGTAAATATTGCTGGAATTTCACTTCAATTGGTCCATTATAGAGTGTCATCTTTTTCGAAGCCCGAAGGCCAATATATTTCAGGGCTTCCTTATTGGCACTCAGTATCCAGGTACAATATCCCGTAAAATTTTGTTTCAGGACATCTCCCACATTCTGGTAGAACAGGTTTATTTCGCTGGTTTGCATTCGTTCTCCATACGGGGGGTTCATGACTATAATTCCTTCGTTCCAGGGGGGTGTAACTTTTTCAAACAGAGCCTTACGGATCTCTATTTCCCCGGTCAGTCCGGCATATTCAGCATTTTTCATTACCATGGACACAAATGCTCCGGAACGGTCTGATCCCCAGATCTCTCCTTTTTCAGTCGGTATATTCCAGGATCTCTTTTTCACTTTTTCAAACAGGTCAGGATCAAAATCGAGCCAATATTGAAAAGCGAAGGTTTTCCTGAAGGAACCGGGTGGTATTCCATTGGCTATCAAACCGGCTTCGATTGCGATGGTTCCTGAACCGCACATTGGGTCCAGAAGGTTCAATTCTGGCTTCCAGCCGGCAAGGTGAAGCATCCCGGCTGCAAGGACCTCGTTGAGCGGTGCTGTATGTGTATCGGAACGATACCCCCTCTTATGCAATGATGTCCCGCTGCTATCAAGGGAAACGGTGCAGCCCTGGTTACTGATGTGAACGTTAATAAACAGATCAGGCATCCGGCTATCAACATTTGGACGCCTCCCGGTTCGATCCCTGAAAAAATCAGCAATTGCATCTTTCACCCTGAGTGCAACAAAACCGGAATGCCGGAAGGTGGATGAAAAGACCACGGCATCAACACGGAACGAATGTTCGGGTGAAAGGTATTTATTCCATTCTATAGCCCTTGTTTTCTGGTACAGTTCATGTTCATTCCTGACCGTGAAAATCTGAATCGGTTTTAAGACCTTAAGGGCTGTCCGAAGATGATAATTCGCCCTGTACAATAGCTCCGTGTCCCCATAAAAGCTCACACCACGCTTTAAAGGGACAATCGATCCTGCACCCAGCCCCGATAATTCCTTCATGAGCACCCCTTCGAGCCCGGGGAGAGTCTTTGCGATCATCTTAAATGTAGAACCTTTCCTCGTCATCTTGCTTACACATTATCTGTTAAAAAACCAAATGTCTCCTGCAATGCCTGAATGGCATTATATAACCTGCTCTCACCCCTGCCTTCAATTATTCTGTAAGACGCCCCATAACGAATCAATTCATCCTGGTAGCGACTAAATAATCGCTCCCTGTCCAAATCGCTATGCTCCCTGACCGGGTCATTTACCCATTCAATATCGGTCCGGCAAAGCAGGTATAGATCAATCGGTATCTCCCGAATGGCACGATCAATGAAATCCGGACACGTCTGATAGCACTCAAGAAACCACACCCGGGTTATGATCAGTCCTGTATCGAAGAAAATTAACTGGTCAGCTCCCTTGTAGTGATCGGTTAACTCTTCGATCTGCCTTCTGCCTATGCGGAGAAGATCCTCATAATTATATTCCTTTCCGAGATTTCTGACAAATTCCCTGGCATATTCAGGTACCCAGACCGTCCCGAAAGACCGGGCAAGTTTTTCTGCAAGTGTAGTCTTTCCGGTAGACTCCGGCCCGGTAATGACTACCTTTCTCAACCCTTTTTTTCCGTTGTCCGTAATTCCTTTTTCCATTCAATATATCCTTTGTAAGCCATCAGGGTATATACCAGAAACAGGATAACTGTCGGGTACATTCCCTTGTATACATAGAGCCCGAGCGACACCGCATCCACTACAATCCAGATCAACCAGTGGTGAATGATCTTCCGCGCAAGCATCCAGGTGGCAATAATACTCGCTGCCGTGGTAAAAGCATCCCAGTAAAGCAGTTCCGATACCTCTGCGTTAAGCAATTCCGGCAGCTTTTTCAGCAGGTATACCAGGATAACGTAGATGCATGCGGTGAGGATCAATAAAATCACACCCAGCTTGCGGGTTAATGTTGATATGGGTAAGGTGTTCTTTTCCTGGCTACCCCTGCCATGAAGCCAGTTATACCATCCGTAGATACTGATCACAACATAATAGAAATTCAGCCCCATATCAGCGTAAAATTGTGTAACAAAAAAAACATACACGTAAACCGCTGAGGTGATCAGGCCAAGGGGCCAGAGCCAGATCTTCTGCCGGATGGCGAAATAGAGATAGAGCAAACCCAATATCGCTGCGAATATCTCAATGTAGTTGTCGGATAGCCATTCAATAATGAGGCTCATGCGGTTGCTTCTTGCCTGCCTGTTTTCCGGGTTAATTCTTCTCCATTTCGTTCAGGTATTGATCGGAATGTTGAAGTATTTGAATCGCTTTCAGGAATCCTGCATCTTCTTTATTAACCACCTCATAAAATTCGCTCATATCCCATATATCTCTGGCAATCAATCCTTTAATTATGAGCTTCACCTTATCTCCGGATATATCTATTCCTTCCGAATCCGGTTCAATACCCTCATTCTTCGCCAGTTGAACCAGGTCGCTGATCATATCATCACTCACCGTAAAGGAGGTATTAAAATCTTCAAAAAGGGTGTACTGTTGCTCCAGCTTATCCCTGTTCCTATCGACAAAATCAAGGGTATAACTGTTGATTATTCCCTGGCTGGATATTTTCGTATAATAGTTGGAATAACCTGATGTATCGAGCGGAACAAAGAAATCCGGCATAATCCCTCCGCCGCCATATACTGTCCTCTTATTCACCAGTGTCTTGTATTTCAGTGAATCCGGGAACTCAATGTTGTCGGTGCTGCCAAATTCACCATTCTTGAATCGCTTTGTCAGGTCTTTTGCGTACTCTTCAAAACCATCATCATATGGTTTTTGTATCAACCGTCCGGTGGGCGTATAATAGCGTGCAATGGTAAGGCGGATCATGGAACCATCGGTCAGCAAAAAGGGACGCTGAACCAATCCTTTGCCAAATGATCTTCTTCCCACAATGATTCCCCGATCCCAATCCTGGATTGCTCCTGCAACAATTTCACTTGCTGAAGCTGAACCTTCATCAATCAGTATAACCAGCCGTCCTGTATTAAATTCCCCGGATGATGTGGCTTTATAGTCTCTTCTGGGAATGTTTTCACCCTGCATATAAACGATCAGTTTTTTATCAGACAGAAAATGATCGGCAAGCTGCACTGCCGGTTCCATGTAGCCCCCACCATTATTTCTTAAATCCAGGATCAGGTCCTGAATATTTTCTTTCTGGAGTTTTTCCAGTGCATCATTGAATTCACTCATGGTAGTCAGCGAGAAACGGTTTAGCTTGATGTACCCGATATTTTCATCCACCATGAATGCAGCATCGAGACTGTTGATCGGTATTT
>CAZTES010000299.1:0-3520 GCA_964612275.1 uncultured Rikenellaceae bacterium | reverse complement strand
CGTTTCGATAAAGGGTGTTGAAAAAGGTGATTTTACAATGGTTCTGGGATATCCCGGGGGGACAACCAGGTACATGACCGCTGTTGAGATTGATGAAGTGATGAATATTACCAATCCAAACCGGATCAAGATCAGGGGTGAGCGGCTGGATATCATCTGGGAAGATATAATGGAGGATGAAAAAGTAAACATACAGTATTCAACGAAACATTTCAGGTCAAGTAATTACTGGAAATATTCCATTGGTCAAAATGAAGCCCTGAAAAGACTTAAGGTGAAAGACCAAAAGTTCAAACTGGAAAACGAATTTAAGACATGGGGCAGTGAAAACAAAAAAAGATCCGCCAGGTATGGCGAAGCATTACAACTGATAGAGACTTCAATTGCCGGAAGGGCTGCTTACTTTAATACTATTCAATATCTGAATGAGTGTCTTCGCCAGGGAAGTGAGATTATTGCCTTTGCCAATCGTGCATCCCGGTTGCATGAAGCACTGCAGGAAGGAAATACAGAGAAGATTAACCAGGCGGCTGATCGAATGAAGCGCGGAGTTCCAGAATATTTCAAAGATTATAATCTTCCCACCGATCTGGATGTCAACAAAGCCATGTTTACCATGTTTGCTGAGGATGTAAAGAAAGAGTACCAGCCGGATATTTTTGCTGAAATTTCTTCAACATATGACGGCAATTATGAAGCTTTTGCAGACAACATGTTCAGGGAATCTGTTTTCGCAACTGAGGAAAAGATCGTTGGTTTCCTTGAAAATCCCACACAGGAAGTTCTCGAAAATGATCCGGCATTCAAAGCAGCGTGTTCAATAGAAGATAAATATGCTGAACTACGTGAGAAAAATGATGCGTTTACTGCCGGTCTCGAAAAAGGGCAGCGTCTCTATGTTGCCGGATTAATGGAAATGCAAAAAGAGAAGGTCTTTTATCCGGATGCCAATTTCACCATGCGGCTTACCTACGGTACGGTAGGTGATTATGATCCCAGGGATGCTGTTCATTACAAACACTACACAACCTTACAGGGTGTGATTGAAAAAGAGGATCCAACAGACGTTGAGTTCATTGTTGAGCCCAAACTGAAGGAGCTATTTGAAACAAAAGATTTTGGTCCGTATGGGAAAGATGGTGTAATGCCTGTCTGTTTCACCACAAATAACGACATTACGGGAGGAAATTCAGGTAGCCCGGTGATCAATGGGAATGGTGAGCTGATTGGTCTTGCCTTTGACGGAAACTGGGAATCCATCAGTGTGGATATTGCCTTTGAGCCTGAACTGGCCAAAACCATTATTGTTGATATACGTTATGTCCTCTTTATTATTGACAAGTTTGCTGGTGCAACAAACCTTGTGGAAGAGATGGATATCGTCGACTGAGCCATGGATTTTATAGTATTGCATCCGCTTCAACCTGCCAGCAGATGAAGCGGATTTTTTTTTGAAAACCCAATCCACTAAATTTTCATACTTTTACAAATCGAAGCATATACTGTTGAACAAACATATCATTTAATCAACCATTCCATGAAACGAACGATCATTGGTTTTTTTATTGCAATTTTATTCATATTCCAGCCCATTCACGCAGACGAGGGGATGTGGTTGCCTGTGCTCATCAAGGAGTTAAACATCAATAAAATGCAGGAATTGGGATTCGTCCTGACTGCAGAAGAGATCTATAGTGTGAACCACTCCAGCCTGAAGGATGCCATTCCCATTTTTGGCGGGGGATGCACCAGCGAGATCATATCCGGCCAGGGATTGCTGATGACCAACATGCATTGTGGTTACCGGCAAGTTCAGTCGCACTCCTCCCTGGAGCACGATTATTTAAAAAACGGGTTCTGGGCTATGAGCCGGGAGGAAGAGCTCCCCTGCCCCGGTTTGTCCGTTACATTCCTGGTTCGGATGGAGGATGTAACACAGGAGGTATTGAAGGGCATTACTGAAGATATGGATGAGGAGGAGCAGCTCGAAAAGATCTGGGAAGCATCCGAAATGATTGAAAAACGGGCAGCTGAAGGGAACCACTATGAAACGCTGGTCAGGAGTTTTTACGGCGGGAATCAATATTACCTCATCGTTTATGAGCGTTACCGTGACGTCAGGCTTGTTGGCAACCCACCCGTCTCCATCAGCGATTTTGGCAGCCTGACCGATAACTGGATGTGGCCCCGTCACAAAGCCGATTTCGCCCTGTTCCGGGTGTATATGTCACCCGACGGGAAACCGGCTGAATACGACCCGGATAACATACCCCTGAAACCGAAACATTACCTCCCGGTTTCCATCCGGGGAGTTGATAAAGGCGATTTTGCCATGATCCTTGGCTACCCCGGAAGCACTACGCGTTACATGACCTCCTACGGCATCGAGGAGCTGCTGGATGTAACCCATCCAAACCGGATCAAGATCCGGGGGGAAAAGCTCGAACTGATGAATGCAGACATGAATGCCGATCCGGCAATCCGGATCAAGTATGCCGCCAAGTACAAAGGGGCAAGCAATTACTGGAAATACAGCATTGGCCAGACCGAGGGTTTGAACCGGCTAAAGGTATTGGATAAAAAAAGGGCGATTGAAGAACAGTTCAGTGAATGGGTGAAAAGCACTCCGGTTAGAGAGGCTAAATATGGAGATGCCCTGGATCTGATCAAAACATCCTATGCAGCCAGGCGCGAGTACACAAATGCCTCCCAATACATTCGCGAATGCCTGATTATCGGTAGTGAAATCCTATCGTTTGCAAATAGCATTCATTACATGGTCCTGCCACTGAGTAGTCCCAAGAAATCCGATCAGGAAGAAGGAAAAGTTGCCGGTGCTGTAAAATCGAGAGCAGAACAGTTTTTCAAAGATTATAATCCTGCTACCGACAAGAAAATAACCAAGGCGTTGTTCCGGATGTTTATGGACGACGTGGACTCAGCCTATTTCCCTGAAAGTTTTTCAATCATAACCGGTGAGTACCAGTGTAATGTGGCTGCCTTTGTGGATGACCTGTTTGCCCAATCAATATTTGCTGACGAATCCAGGTTTAACGATTTTCAAAACAGCCTGGATCCGGAGAGGGTGGATAAGGATCTTGCCGTAAAAATGGCTTCTCCCATCTATCTGAAAAGCATGGAATTAACCAGGAAAAACAATAATTTTTCGCAGGATCTCCGAAGAGGACAACGTCTTTTTATCGCCGGTTTGATGGAGATGGAGAAAGAAAAGGTTTTCTATCCGGATGCCAACTCCACCATGCGGCTTACGTATGGAACGGTGGGAGATTACAATCCGAAGGATGCGGTCCTGTATAAACATTATACCACCCTGAAAGGGGTGATGGAGAAGGAGGATCCGGACAACTATGAATTCATCGTGCCATCACGATTGAAGGAACTCTATGAAAAGAAGGATTTTGGACGGTATGGTGATGACGGTGTCATGCCGGTTTGCTTTACCACAAATAACGACATTACCGGAGGAAATTCCGGCAGTCCTGTCATCGGAGCAAATGGT
>CAZTES010000298.1:0-3563 GCA_964612275.1 uncultured Rikenellaceae bacterium | reverse complement strand
GTCAAAAGCTGAGATCATGCGGTTTTGCCAGGCTTTTATGCTTGAATTGTGGAAGATTGTCGGACCACAAACGGATGTTCCTGCCGGTGACATTGGAGTGGGTGGTCAGGAAATCGGTTTTCTCTATGGCATGTACAAAAAGCTTGCCCGAGAAAATACCGGTGTACTGACCGGGAAAGGGCTGAATTGGGGTGGCAGTCTCATCCGGCCTGAAGCAACCGGTTTTGGCAATGTATATTTTGCCTGCGAGATACTTGCTACACAAGGTGAAGGTATCGAAGGAAAGACAATCGCGGTATCCGGGTTTGGGAACGTGGCCTGGGGTGCAGTTACCAAAGCCACTGAACTGGGAGGCAAAGTAGTTACACTCTCAGGTCCCGATGGTTACGTATATGATCCAGAGGGTGTTTCCGGTGAAAAAATAGATTACATGCTGGAGCTTCGGGCAACCAATGAAGATATTGTAGAACCCTATTCAAAGGAGTTCCAGGGAGCCATCTTCCACAAGGGAAAAAGGCCCTGGGAGGTGAAAGTGGATGTTGCCCTTCCCTGTGCTACCCAGAACGAACTGGATAAGGAAGATGCCGAAACCCTCATAAAAAACGGATGTATCTGCGTTTGTGAAGGAGCCAATATGCCCTCAACCCACGAAGCCATAGCCTTCTTCCATAAAAGCAAGATCCTGTTTGGACCGGGGAAAGCCGCTAATGCCGGGGGTGTCTCTACTTCAGGACTCGAAATGGCACAAAACTCGATGAAGCTGAACTGGCCTGAGAAAGAGGTTGATCAGCGGTTGCACCAGATCATGCGAAATATCCATGAAGCATGTGTTACTTACGGCACCGGACCCGATGGTTATGTCGATTACGTGAAAGGGGCAAATATTGCGGGATTTCTCAAGGTTGCTGATGCAATGCTCGATCACGGATTGATTTGATTCCATTAAAATTTTCTGTACATGACCGATGATTCCCTGCTCTATAAGATTGGGATAAGCCTGATCCCGGGCGTGGGCAGCATTACAGCAAAAAAACTGATCGAACATTTCGGAAGCATCAAAGGAGTATTTCATGAGAAGGAAAGAAACCTGCAAAAACTTTCGGGAATTGGTGCTTCACTGGCAAAGAACATTGCCTCTCAGGATGTATTGAAACATGCAGAGCAGGAGATCCGGTTTCTTGAAAAAAATCACATCCGCTCCTACTTCTATCTTGATACGGACTATCCGGACAGGCTTAAACAGTGTCCGGATGCTCCGGTAATCTTCTATTTTTTGGGAAATATTGAACTGAACCAGGCAAAAATCCTGAGTATTGTCGGAACCAGAAGTGCCACACAGCGCGGGAAGGAGTTGTGCCAGCAACTGATCGATGACCTGGCTGAGCGGAATCACAATCCGCTTATTGTCAGTGGACTGGCTTATGGAATAGATATTTGTGCCCACAAAGCTGCCCTGAAACAAGGGATGAACACGATCGCGGTACTGGGGCACGGATTAAGCACAATTTATCCCTCCCTGCATAAATCAATAGCCCGGGATATCACCAAACAGGGTGGATTGCTCACTGATTTCCTGAGTGATGAAAAGCCGGAAAGAAACAATTTTGTAAAACGAAACCGGATTATTGCCGGCCTTGCCGATGCCACCATTGTGATCGAATCGGGTCTGACCGGTGGAGCGCTGATCACTGCTGACCTGGCTAATTCATATAACCGCGATGTATTTGCTTTTCCCGGCAGAATTTCTGATCCCTTCTCCACCGGATGCAACCGGTTTATTAAAACCAACAGGGCAGCACTGATTGAAGGGATTCGTGACCTTGAATATATCATGGGGTGGGAACCCGAACTGAAACAGAAAAAATCCGTTCAGAAAGAACTGTTCAAAGCACTCTCTCCCGAACAGAACGGCATAGTTACACTGCTGAAAAAACACAAACAGCTTACCATAGATCAGATCTGTACCCGGTCGAAACTGCCGGTCAGTAAGATCTCCCCGCTCCTGCTGGACCTTGAATTCTCAGGTATTGTCCAAAGTCTCCCCGGACAGGTCTACGCCCTTACAGATTAAGTTACCCGAAGGCGTTCGCTGCTTATTATGTTTGGTTTTAAAAAATACCTATGTTTGTTCCCATTTGATTGATGCAGCTGGTAGATACACATACACATTTGTACTTGAACGAGTTTAATTCTGACCGGGATGATGTCATTATGAGAGCGATCGATGGTGGCGTGGAAAAATTCTTCCTCCCAAATATCGACAGTTCATCCATTGCAGAAATGCTTGAATTGGTTACCCGTTACCCGGATCATTGTTTCCCGATGATGGGGCTTCATCCCACATCGGTTAAGCAAAATTACCTGTCGGAACTGGAAGTGGTTCGAAGAGAACTGGAAAACAAACGGTTCTATGCTGTTGGGGAGGTGGGGATCGATCTTTACCGGGATAAAACCTATGAAAAAGAACAGATCGATGCCTTTCACCAGCAGGTTGACCTGGCACTTGTACATGACCTTCCCCTCGTGATTCACTCCCGCAACTCATTCGACCTGATCGTTACGATCCTTGAAGGATACAATAACCCCCAATTAACGGGTGTATTCCATAGTTTTACCGGTGATGCCCGGCAGGCTGAAAAGGCGATTTCGCTTGGATTTAAAATGGGTATTGGAGGTATTGTTACGTTTAAGAACTCCGGACTGGATAGTGTAGTCAGAAATATTGACCTTTCTCACATTATACTGGAAACCGATTCGCCCTATCTTGCACCTGTTCCAAAGCGGGGAAAAAGAAATGAAAGTGCTTATCTCGTATATATCGCAGAGAAAATCGCTCAACTCCAATCAGTGGATGTTGTCCGGGTGGCTGAAACAACAACCTGGAATGCGATGTCATTGTTTGGCATCTCCGATTCGACCGGCAAGGAAATAAAATGAACCCATTTTTCATGTTGCTAAATCGTTATCCACGACACCCTTACAGGAAACCATTATAACGGCAGGGACAAAGCCAGACAGGGAAAAAGATAAAATATATTTAATTATTCCTATCGGGTATAAATAAATAGCAATTGGTTGTTTTTCATATTTTTTTCGTATTTTGTGCCGCTGAAATTCTTTGATATCATCTATTTATTCTTTCCGGAGAGGTGACCGAGTGGTCTAAGGTGCACGCCTGGAAAGCGTGTGTACTGTGTAGAACAGTACCGAGGGTTCGAATCCCTCTCTCTCCGCGAAAAACGGGGGAAACGAGAGGATTCAAATCTATCGGGATCGTGCGGGGTGAAAATGCCCGGGATCATGAGCTGCTCCGAAGGAGTTGCGAATAATCCCTTTCCCTGCCGGCAGGCAGATTTCCGTATCATAATTTTGATTTGGAGAGTGCTTTATGAAGGATTGAGGGAGAAGAAAGTTATATCAGGAAGCAATTTTTTATTATACCATAAGGAAGTAATTTTCATTTTTTTTTAATACTTTGTAAACTAAATTTTTGTTATTAATTAAACGGACAACAAATCATGAAAAAATTATTTGCACTTGTAGCAGTATTCGGGATGCTTTTT
>CAZTES010000297.1:0-3568 GCA_964612275.1 uncultured Rikenellaceae bacterium | reverse complement strand
CATGCCCATATTCACCTGATCCCGATAAATTCAGAAGCGGATATCAGTTTTTCAAGACCCAAGCTAAATCTGAGCCAGGAAGAGTTTCAGGAGATTGCAGCAAAAATCAGGGATGCACTTGCGGAATAGACTCTTCTGGCAGACAAATTTTTCTGCCATATTAAAAGAATCCGGTTTTCCGGTCATTGCTTTAGCCGCCCGGGATTCTTCCGGATAAACTCTTTCCATGAGTGATATCCCTTTTCCCGGGAAGGAACCGTTTGCTGGAAGAAATGACATACTGCAGCAGCCAGCCCATCCGTGGCATCGAGTAAATGGGGATTCTCGTGAAAATTGAGGATCTTTTGAAGCAGGGTGGAAACCTGTTCCTTGGAAGCACTTCCTACTCCGGTAATTGCCATTTTAATTTTTCGTGGCGCATACTCAAAAATGGGGATCGAACGGGATAAAGCAGCCGATATAGCCGCTCCCTGCGCCCTGCCAAGTTTTAGCATGGACTGAACATTCTTTCCGTAGAAGGGTGCCTCGATGGCAAGCTCATCCGGATGGTATTCATCAATGAGTTGAAGAACCCGGTCAAAAATCATTTTCAGCTTGGTATAGTGGTCTTTGATCTTCTGCAGTTCAATGACCCCAAGTGTTACCAGTTCAGCTTTGTTTCCAGATGTCCTGATAATTCCATATCCGGTTACGGTTGTACCGGGATCAATCCCTAAAATGATCCGTTCTGTGCTCAACGATTATGCATTTTATTGCAGGTATTTCTTCCTGAGCAAGTCCTTATAATCCGGCTTCTTCTCAGGAACCAACCTTTTTGCATACTTTCTGCCGGAAAAACTGCCGTTTTCAATATAATAGAGCGCTTCACTCAAACAAGCCTCCTCACGATCACTGAACCCCCTGGTAATATCATCGGGGGACTCACAGTCAGGGGGAATACCGAAAAAATAATCCCCCATCCCGCTGGCATTCGCTATTTTGAAGACGATGGGCAGAAATGCCCAGTCACCATAAGTAAAAACATACATCCCGACCGGTTTCCCATAGGTGGAATCTCCCACTGTTTTGACATCGATATAGGGGGAAAGACAATTGATGAGTGCTTCGCTGGCAGAGGCTGTCCCCTTGGAAGTGATAAAGACCACCCTGCTGACATCCACCGAACTGACCTGCTGTTCAAAGAGTATGTCGACGTTATAATACGTTTTTTTATTATTGTGCTGATAGGAAAGAAACAGCTGCCCATCGGTTCCCGGACCGGTGATCAGATTAGCCAGGTATGTCAATACATCCGTAAGCCCTCCGGGATTATACCTGAGATCCACGATCATCTCCTCAACACCAGCGGACTTGAACCAGGCAAAGGTTTCATCAAATTCATCATAGGATGGCTGGATGAACTCATCGTAAACCATATGTCCGATGATTTTTCCATTCACATTAAGCGTGTCGTAATGGACGACAGAGTTTTTCTGTATCTCTTTTTTTGCCACTGTAAGTTCGAAAACCGAATCGGTAAGACTTTTGAATTCAAGGGTGTTGGTAACTCCTATCTCGTTAGCCCCCAGCAGAGTTGAAATATTGCTATTTTCGTCGAGTACAGTGCCATTTATTTTGGTAATGATATAACCCCTCCGGACTCCATTGGGGTACAACGGGGAATCCTTATAAACATAAAGGATTCGGGAGTTACCCTCGCCATCTTTCCTGTGGGCGAAACCATATCCGATGTATTTCCCTTCCAGCATGTTTTCAATGTACTCGCGGGGAGCGACAAAACTGTAATGGTCATCCGGAAGGTATCGCATGGCTTCCAGCAGTTGGGATGGATCATTATACTGTTCTTTATCAACCTGAGGCATAACATCATACCAGTAATACCATTCATTCATCAGTTTGTATAATTCATCCCTGGCATCATTATTACTGTTCAGGTTGCTCCCGTTATCTTTTTCGCAGCCCGCCAGGAAAAACAAGGAAAAGAGAATAATCATTGACAGAAAACCGCACACGACTCTATTTCTTTTCATCTCTATTTGCTTTGATTAATGCTTAACAGGAAAACGAATTCTATGGATAATTATTCCTCCAACAATTAAAATTAAACCAACCACCGTGGAACTGTATATGTTTTCTCCCACAAAGATGTGAATAAAAATCAGAGAAAAAAATGGTGCCAGGTAGACAAAATTACTGATCTGATCGGCAGATTTTGTCAACCTGAGCGCTTTTAACCAGAGCACAAAAGTTATGCCCATTTCGAAAAATCCTGTGTAGATGGCAGCAAGCAATCCCTTTGGCCCGGGAAATGAGAAGTCTGAAAACAGGAAAATGAAACAGAAAATGTAAAAAGTAGCAAAAAGGAAATTCAAAAACAGCTTCACCACTTCCTCACGGGAGTCTCTGACGTTGTAAATAAAAAAAAGTGACCAGATAATAGAACTGCCCAGTGCCAGGATTACACCCAGTATATTGGATTCGCCGGGATGAAAAAATGTCCCCTGCGATGAAATGAGATAGACACCGATGAAACTGACAAACAGCGCCAGATAGCTCTTTTTTTTCACGGTATGCTTTAACAGCGGAACAGAAAGGAAAACAAGGACGATGGGCCAGACCATGTTCAACGGTTGTGCCACCTGTGCCGGAAGGAGGGAGTAGGCTTTAAAGAGAATCAGGTAGTAGAGAAACGGATTCAAAAAACCCAATAACATGGAACGGCTGATGCCTGATAATGAAGAATTCAGAACCAGGTGAATCTTTCTTTGAACAAGAAGTATCAGGAAAAGAAGGAGTGTTGAGGTGAGGGAGGCGAAAAACAGCAGGTGGAGGTAATCCAGATGCCGCAATGCTATTTTAAAAGCAGAAGCAACAGTAGACCAGAAAAAAATGGCCAGGCCGGCATAGAGATATGCTTTGTTTTGATCGTTCATTTATACTTCATCAAAGGAAGCGGAAGGGCTTTATTCAACAGGTTGTTTTATACTAAGTTGTTCAACATAACGCTCAATATCCGGTTGAATATCCCGGTAAATGTTTAGCTGGGCTTGCAGTATTTCTAGTCGAAGCATAACCCGCTCGGTCAGGTCCTGAAGTAAAATCGATTCCTGTGCCATTTTATGGCTTAACGTGGAGTCAGGGATTTCACCTTCAGTAATCTCCATCCTGATTATCTCAAGCTGGTTCTCCGTAACCGAAATTTCAGAATAAAAATTGTGACAGGCATTCAGGCAGAGGCCGATAGTCCGGGCAACACTATCTAACTGCAGGTAAAGTTCGTTATTGAGATCCATATCAGAAAATTTCTCAAGATTTTCCGAAAGGAATAGATGTGCTGAAGTGATTTTTGTAAACTGATCCTGTATACTGTCGAGATCAGCAGAAATTATCCTGTGGTTCAGGGAATCGATTTCCTGTAAAAGGCTGTCAGCCCTGCGGCTCAACTGAGAAGGAGCCGGTTCCTTACAGGCAGTAATGAAGAACAGGATTAACAATGAGCCGATCATCAAATGAGCCTTCTTCATCTTCAAAGATCTGAATTTGAACGGTAATATTACGAAATATCAAA
>CAZTES010000296.1:0-3595 GCA_964612275.1 uncultured Rikenellaceae bacterium | reverse complement strand
CTGCTGGTCATGATCATAAAGGAGTCTCTGGGTTGCTCTTTAAGGACACTTCCAACCATTTTTTCGTTGTTACCCTCCTGATAGCCCTCTGATGTAGCTAATAGTTGTACTCCTTTATCCAGTGCTGAAGCAACAAGATTGGGATTGTTGGTATTGCCGGTTCCCATACTGACAACGGGCAATTTGATCCCTGTTTTACCAAGGGTGCGGTATAAAAACTTCCTGTCATTTTTAATGGATTCCTGGTGTGCCAGGGATTGTGGGAATGATTTGGAAATCAAACCGGCGCCGGTTACAGTCAGCAAACTGTTTCGTAAAAATTTTCGACGATTTTGCATGGTTGTTCGGTTTAGATTAACGTCAGATTTAAGGACAAGTTAAGCTAATGATCAAACAATGTCAAGGAAGATTTTGGGAAATGGTGTGATCAGACATTTCAGTTTCCGCTTAGCGGCTGTATGCCGCTTGGCGGATCAGGATCTCAAATACCTGATTATCTTTATGATGAGATTCTGAACTACCTGCCAGCCGGCAGGCTGGAATTCAGAATGACGAATTCTCAGACTTTTGATACAGCCCCTTTTTACTGGCTACCCCGTGATGGGAGCTGTTGGATTTGAATACGGGTTGCAGTATATTTATACATCCAACCACCGAGCAATCTAAAATGAATCTATTATGAATAGAACATACATTTTTCTTAAAGCCGCAGGCTGCTTGTTTTTCTTCCTGCTGACAACAGGCATTGCACTTCCTCAGTTACAGGGATTTCAGCTGCTCAACGAACCCATCGACATCAGTCCCGATTTCAAGGATTTCAAAAACACCTATTACCTTGCCAGCAAACTGGTCAGTTTTGATGGGGAAACCGGGCAAGGGAAGTTGTCCTATGAACGGTATGAATACTTTACCCGGATGGCGTTCAACAACATGATGGGTGGTTTGCAGAAGGTACGGGCAAACGAATTCCCCCAAAATGAATATGGGGCTGCCCCGGAGTTACCGTTCAGCATCGAATTTTCATCGCCCCGGACCATACGCATCAGGGCACAATCAGGATTTGAACCATCATCATCGGAGGAGTCGCTCATGCTGGTAAATGGTAAAGCTCCGGTTGGCAATTCCTGGATATATTCAAAAACCGCCAAAGGGCACCAGTACATATCGAAATACGGGAAGGTTGTCATCGAGACAAACCCCTGGCATGTGGTAATTTACGATGCCGGCAACAAATTGTTAACATCGACCATGCATTATACCGATGCCTCAACGACGTATACACCCGTACTGCCCTTCTCCTTTGTACGACGGGCAAGCGATTACTCCCGAAGTTTCTCAGCAGTCTTTACCTTATCAGCGAACGAGAAAATATTCGGATGCGGTGAATCTTTCCAGTCATTCGACAAGCGGGGACAAAAAGTTGTGTTATGGGTCGATGATGCAAACGGTGTGCAGAACGAAACGATGTACAAGCCCGTTCCTTTTTACATCAGCAGCCGTGGATATGGTGTCTTTATGCATACCTCCACACCCATCACCTGTGATTTCGGGAAATATTTCAGTGGAGCCAATGCCATGATGATTGGTGATGAAGCACTCGACCTGTTTATTTTTATTGGTGAGCCAAAAGATATTCTGGATGAATACACCAGGCTGACCGGAAAACCTGAAATGCCCCCACTCTGGTCGTTCGGATTCTGGATGAGCCGCATTACCTATTTTTCACAGGAAGAGGGTCTGGCTGTAGCGGATAAATTACGGGTGCACCGGATCCCGGCTGATGTGCTTCATTTCGATACCGGCTGGTTCGAGACCGACTGGCGATGCGATTACCAGTTTTCACCCTCGCGTTTTAAAGATCCGGAAGGTATGATCCGGGAGTTGAAGGAGAAGGGGTTACAGACCTGTTTATGGCAATTGCCCTATTTCGTTCCAAAAAATTCGCTGTTTCCGGAGATTATTGAAAAGGATCTGTATGTAAAAAACGCCAAAGGAACTCTTCCGTATGAAGATGCCGTCCTGGATTTTTCAAATCCTGAAGCAGTCAGCTGGTACCAGGGGAAAATCAAAGGATTGCTGGACCTGGGCGTTGGGGTGATCAAGGTTGATTTTGGCGAAGCCGCTCCCGCCAACGGGGTGTATGCTTCAGGACGTACCGGGTTCTATGAGCATAACCTCTATCCGCTGCGGTACAATAAGGCAGTTTCCGATATCATCAAAGAGGTAAACGGTAAGCGCATCATCTGGGCACGCAGCACCTGGGCAGGCAGTCAGCGCTACCCTGTGCATTGGGGAGGCGATCCTGCCAATACCAATACAGCCATGGCAGCTACCCTGCGGGGTGGATTATCACTCGGAGTATCCGGGTTTTCCTTCTGGAGTCACGATATAGGTGGTTTTGTGCATAGAACCCCCGAAGATATATACCGCCGGTGGACTCCTTTCGGTATGCTTACCTCTCATGTCCGGAGTCATGGTGCTCCCCCCAAAGAACCCTGGGAATACAGCGAAGATTTTCTGGATGTATTCCGGAAAGCCGATGAGATGCGGTATCAACTGATGCCCTATATTTATGCCCAGTCTAAAGAGTGCACCGAAAACGGATGGCCCATGTTACGGGCACTGTTTGTTGAATTTCCGGACGATCCGGGCAGCTGGCTGATTGACAACCAGTACCTGTTTGGCGGTGACATGCTGGTAGCTCCGCTGCTGGAAGAAGGGACTTCACGCGATGTCTACCTGCCCCCGGGAGAATGGATCGATTATCAGACCGGAGAAACCTATGCCACCGGATGGCACCACATCGAAACCGGTGAAATACCCATTGTGGTACTGGTTCGTGACGGATCGGTGATTCCCCATATTAAACTGGCACAGTCAACCCGGTTTATGGATTGGTCCGAACTGGAACTAAAGATCTATGCTGTTTCCGCAAGCGAGGTCAAAGGGAAAGTATGCCTTCCATCCGAGAATGAATTGAAAGAGATTACACTGGCCAGGGAAGGGAATCAGTTTCGTATTTACAATGATCCTTACAACGGGAAAGTGGGTTTTAAAATAACTTATCAGAAGTGATATTCCATGTTAGCGTCTGACCCCGGTATGGCAGGACCTGATGGATAGGGTTTCCAATTAACCCATCGGTCAGACGGGCTTCAGCCGTCAGACCGGGTTCCACGGTACCGAATGACCACCACCTGGCGGAAAAGTTAAGAAATAAATAATCCGTTATGCACCAGGCAATTGCGGATCATTAAAAACAGGTCGTCCCTGTAAGCAGGCGAACACTGATTAACGAGATTTTCCTGAGTAACCCGGTGAGTAAAACAATTGGATTTGATTGCAGCTTGAAGTATATTTATAAACCCTGTAACCGAAGTGTGCAAAATGACCGATATCATCTACACGGAAAACCTCACCAAGCATTACGGGAACGTACATGCTGTAGAGGGTGTTAATCTCTATATCCGAAAAGCAGAGATCTATGGTTTTCTTGGGCTGAACGGAGCGGGTAAAACAACCACCATCCGGATGTTGCTCGGAATGATCCGGCCCACCATGGGAACTGCTTTCCTGTTTGGCAAGAAGGTAGGTC
>CAZTES010000295.1:0-3601 GCA_964612275.1 uncultured Rikenellaceae bacterium | reverse complement strand
ATTGCCCACTTTTCCCATCCGAGATTGATATCGAAATGTCCTGTTTTTTCATTGTTGGCTGTTGAATAACGGGTTAATGCTCTTCCTGTTATCAATGGTTTGTCGATAAGTGTCAATTGAGGTGTAAGGGTTTCAAAACTCATCACCCCGCCGATGGCATCACTGCTATAGATAACCGATCCGGGGCCAAAAAACACTTCTGTATTCTTAATGGCAAAGGGATCGAGTGAAATCACGTTTTGCAGATTGCCCCCCCTGAATATCGCAGTGTTCATGCGCACTCCGTCAACCGTGTAAAGAAGCCTGTTTGTGGCAAATCCCCTGATCATGGGACTGCCGCCTCCCTGTTGACTTTTCTGTATGAACACTTTCCCCGATATACGCAGAAGATCAGCAGCCGTCTGCGGATTTTGCAATACCGTTTCTTTGGGAGAGATATTGATTATTTTGGAGGGGATATCATTGGATCTTTGATTCCAGCGTGTTGCAGAGACCACAACAGCATCCAGACCAATATTTGTGGGAATCATTTGCAACTCCATGGATAAAGAAACCAGTTCAGCATAACTTTTTGTTTCTGTTTTATAACCCAGGGCGCGAATTCCTATTTTTAAAGCCTCTTTAAAAGCTGATATGTTAGCTTGTCCCTGTGCATTTGTTGTAGTGAATGCTTTTGGATTTTCACTCATCAGGGTAACCAGTTCAAGCGGCTCGCCTGTTTCCTTATCTTTAATGGTTATTGTCTGGGAATGAGCAAAACAGGACAAACCCAGCAGTAACCATGCGATGAATTGTTTTTTCATCATGAATTAAATTAAGGTGAAACAACGAATGGAAAACAATCAGATGTAACTTACCACTTACATGACAAGTCTGCTCATCTGTTACATCGGCTTAACTTTTTCTGGGAGGGGGAACAGGAGGTGGAAAAGAAATGAATAACCAGTTGATCGTATATCCATCCCTTTTTGGCTCGTTCTGATTTATCAGAGCATGCCATGCGGATTGTTTTGAACAATACAGGGATTTATAAAAGTGGATCAGTCGCTTTTGATTTTCTTTATTTTGCTGGTCATTTACTAATATCTGCGCTGCAAGTTTTTTTAATTGCCGGTTTAGTTTTGTTTCTTCATGATCCAGCCAGCACCAGTAGGATATTGAATCACCTTTCGTTTCGATTTCAACGATGTCATACATTTGATTGTTGTATTCAAATTCTCCGGGATGCTCCCAATGCAGCTTGATTTCGGCTTCTTCTTCAGTAAATTTCAGTAAAATCAATTCTTCTTTGTCTTTTCCGGCAATCAATTGTTTTTTAACCTCTTTTCTGACAATAGCCTTTTTGTACTGCAACCAGCTAAATGTTCCAATAACCGGTGCAATAAGCATTAAAAACAGTAATATAGGAATGAGTTTACTTCTCAAACTTTTTTATTATACCCTGTAAAGTTACAATTTCAATTCTATTTGTTGTAAATGAATACGAGGTATTTAGTAAATTTTAAGATGGGCTCGACAGGACGGCTCATACCACCCCTTATTCATCATTCAATTTCTGAGGGGCAGCGGTTGCTTTAGATACGTACAAACGATTGGGCATTTTGTCACCACGAGTGCCCGGATAGTCATGATCAATCGGGTTTACTGTATTCCAAACGCCTCTTTGATCCGGTCGACATAGTCCAGTTTTTCCCATGCAAAGTATTCGATCTCCTTAAAGTAGTGTTTTTCCCTGTCGATCACCTTTTCCGTGACACCTTCTCCCTGGTAGTAAACTTCAACCTCTTCCTTATAATGGGACCGTCCGAAGTGTCCGTAGGTGGCGGTACGTTCAAAAATAGGATTTTTCAAGTCGAGCCGTTTGATGATGGCATAGGGTCTCAGGTCGAATATCTGCTTAATTTTTGTTGCGATTTCTCCATCGCATTCGGTTGGGCTGGAGATCTTTCCTAATTTACAGCTTCCAAATGTATTGACATATACACCAACCGGTTCTGCTACTCCGATGGCATAAGCAAGCTGGACCAGCACTTCATTTGCCACGCCGGCCGCCACCAGGTTATTGGCAATATGTCGTGCGGCATAAGCTGCTGAGCGGTCGACTTTCGAGGCATCCTTGCCAGAAAATGCTCCCCCACCATGTGGGGCCATACCCCCGTAGGTATCCACAACAATTTTTCGCCCGGTAAGTCCTGTATCCCCGTGTGGACCGCCGATGACAAAGTTCCCGGTTGGATTTACCAGGAAGTGGAAACCGTTGGTGAACAGTACTTTGATGCGATCAGGAATGATTTTCTTAACCCGTGGTATCAGGATTTCCTCGAGGTCTTTTCGTATCTTTGCCTGCATCGTCTCCTGTGCTTTCCGGCAGTCGGTTACGGCAGGTGAAACCGGTTTAATAAACTCGTCGTGCTGGGTAGATATTACGATGGTATCGATTGCCTTCGGTTTACCGTTGTCTTCGTATTCGATAGTAACCTGTGATTTGGAATCGGGTCGGAGATAGGTCATCTCCTTACCCTCCTTGCGAATGGCCGCAAGTTCCTGCAGGAGAATGTGCGATAGTTCCATTGGTAGTGGCATCCCGTTGTCCATGTCGCGGTTGGCATACCCGAACATCATTCCCTGGTCCCCTGCTCCCTGATCCTCCTCCTTTTTACGGATAACCCCCTGTGTAATATCAGACGATTGTTCGTGAATGGTGGAGATGATGCCGCACGATTCGGCTTCAAATTTATAGGCAGCCCTGGTGTACCCGATATCCCTGATTACCCTCCTGACAACCTGTTGCACATCAACCCATCCGTTGGTTCTTACCTCACCGCTGCAAACCACCAGACCGGTGGTGACCATTGTTTCACAGGCGACTTTTGATTCGGGATCCTGCTTCAGGAATTCATCCAGCAACGCATCAGAGATCTGATCGGCTACCTTGTCTGGATGCCCCTCTGAAACAGATTCAGAAGTAAATAAATATGACATAATTAATTGATGTTAAGAATATTAATAAAGACTAACGAATGATTGACTGGAGAGCAAAAACGGATACTGTTTTAGCATTTTTTTCTGTGGTTGCAATCAGTCAAATCTTTCCACTGATAGTCGTGAAATGCAAATGAAACAATAATTTGCAAAGATACCAAATCTTTATCCAATCCCACGGTTAATTTTTGGTCAGTTCCCGGAAAAGTTCTTCCAGCTTTTTTTCCTTTTTTTGCATGGAGAGAACGGTCAGATTATGCCTGACGGCAAAGTCAAAGATATCTTTCCGGATATCCAGGTCTGCGTTGCTTTGAACCAGCCAGATATGTTCCCTGACAAAAGCAACCCGGTTCACACCGCCGAGGCGTTCCAATGCCTTTTGATCAGGAGCTTCGCTGAATTCGACCTGAATGGTCTGAACGTTTTCCGAGAGGAGGGAGTGAATATTTTCTTTTTGGTCATCCGCCACTATTTTCCCTTTGTTGATGATAATAACCCGGTCACAGATGGCTTCCACTTCCTGCATGATGTGGGTGGAGAGCATCACGGTCTTTTCCCGTCCGACTTCGGAAATCAGGTTTCGGATCTCGATGATCTGGTTTGGATCGAGGCCGGAGGT
>CAZTES010000294.1:0-3619 GCA_964612275.1 uncultured Rikenellaceae bacterium | reverse complement strand
CGCAAATCAGAGAAGAATCCGTTGAAAGTCTGGTCAATCGATTTTGCCTATAATGTCTCATCCGATTATATATACATTGCAAGATTGAAAGTGTATGTCAATATCGGATGGAAGATCTATCATCCTTCAGAAAGAATGCTTATCCTGGATCGGGTGTACCTCGACTCTCTTTTTATTGAAACCAATGGAATGTCTAAGGTTGAAGCTGAACGGGCGCTGCCCGGGATAAAAAACGCGATTGAGGATGCCGGTTATATTGCCGGTGCCCGTTTTGCCAGAAGGATCTCTCCGAGGAGAACTACAGTTGAACGGAAATACTTCACATCCGGAAACGATGATTTTAAACAGGCGAACAATTTTGTTAAGATGCGGTATTGGGAGAGGGCTGCTGAATTCTGGAGAAAGAATATTGAAAATCCGAAACCTAAAATCGCCGGCAGTGCGATGTACAATCTTGCTCTTGTCAGTGAAATGAACGGAAAACTGGAGGAAGCAATTGATCAGATCGAGAGTGCCCGAAAACTTTACTATCATAAACTCATTGAAGCATACCACCAGATCCTGAATCAAAGGAAATCAATCCGGGAACCCATTCCAGATATGCAACAATAGCCTGGCAGTGTATTATGAGAACGAAATCTACCAAAACCATTATTATGCTGCTCTGCCTGGGATGGGTTATTCTTTCAGGGTGCACATCCATTAAACGCCTGTCGATAGAGGTACTTGTACCACCGGATACATTGATATATCCGGGACTTCAATCCGCCACTCTGATGGGCAGGAACGCATTGATCGGGATAACCGATTCGCTATTTTCTGAGAATCCAGACTCGCTGCTCACCGATACAGCATTCAGAAAAGAAGTGCTGAATGAATGCCTGAGGGGCTTCAGGGAACTGCTGGAAGTATCACCGGGTGTTGACAGAGTGATCCTGGATACACTGGCCTCCGAAGCACTTATGCATCCTTCAAACCACACTGGTGATACCGTGCTGCAGGATTCTCTCTCTGAGATCTGCTTGCATGCGAACACCGATATCGTGGTGCTCCTGGAAGGAGTATATGCTTCGGATACATTGTTGGATACCTGGATATATCAAGCTACCGGGGTTGGAGGGAGAATCGAAGTAATCCAGTACAGTAACCTGGGGGTGGTGCTGGCAGCCAGGTGGTCTGTTTACACTACAACCGGATGCAAAAGGATGGAACAATACCTTTACGTTGATACCATACTCTGGTCGTCGGAGGCTCCTCAGGGATTCAACTATGATCTGCAGGTGCTGCCTGAACCGGAAAATGCTTACCTGGAAGCCTTCTACTGGGCAGGAAACGGTTATGGGAAACGGATCGTATCGACCTGGGAAGAGACGGAACGTTTCTATTATTGTACCCATAACAAATTAATGAAACAAGCCTGCATGGAAGCATCCAATAACCGGTGGAGGGAAGCAGCAACGATCTGGAAAGAGCTTTCCGGGTACAAGAATAAATCGCTTGCTGCTAAAGCTTCTTTCAACATGGTGCTTGTATGTGAACTGGAAGACAAACTTGACCTGGCTCAAAGCTGGGCAATAAAATCCTACCTGCTGGACAAGACCTGGGCTGTGGAAAACTACCTCGATATTATCAACACCCGGATTTTTGTAAAAAAGAAGTATGACTTTTAATCCAATCCTGCTAATCATTATCGGGATACTGCTTTTCGGCTTTATCCTTGAACGCATCCTTAACTACCTGAACGGGCTGAAGTGGTCGGACAAATTGCCCCCGGAACTGGATGACATCTATGATCCCGAACAGTATAAAAAATCGATGGCATACCAGCGAGATAACCGCCGGTTCAGTTCTATCACCGACAGCCTTAACCTGGTGATCATGCTCCTCATGCTGCTGCTGGGTGGTTTTGCCCTGGTGGACGGGTGGGCACGCAGCCTCACCGGTCACCCGGTACTCATCGGGCTTGTTTTTTTCGGGATCCTCGGGCTTGCCATGGATATCATCGGAACACCCTTTTCAATTTACGATACGTTTGTTATCGAGGAAAAATATGGTTTCAATAAAACAACCTTAAAAACCTTTTTCCTGGATAAAGTTAAAGGATGGTTCCTGGGTCTGATTATTGGAGGAGGGTTGCTGGCACTGTTTATCTGGTTTTACCAGGTGACCGGTAAGCTTTTCTGGGTATATGCCTGGATACTCTTTAGCCTATTCACGCTTTTTATGCTGCTGTTCTATTCGACCCTGATCGTTCCCCTTTTCAATAAACAAACACCCCTGGAAGAAGGTGAGTTGAAGTCCGGGATCCGGGCATTCTGTGAAAAGGCAGGATTTAAACTCGATAAGGTCTTTGTGATCGATGGTTCCCGCAGATCCACCAAAGCCAATGCCTATTTCAGCGGATTGGGGATAAAAAAGAGAATTGTCCTTTTTGATACCCTGATCAACGATCTTACTCCGGATGAGATCATAGCGGTGCTGGCACATGAAATCGGCCATTACCGGAAGAAACACACCCTTGCCGGTATGGTTATTTCGGTCATTCAGACCGGTATCACCCTTTATATACTCTCCCTGTTTATCGGTAATCCGGCGCTTTCAGAAGCACTGGGTTCAGCAATCCCGGGGTTTCACCTGGGACTGATCGCTTTTGCCATGCTGTACAGCCCGATCTCCATGTTGCTTGGACTGGGAATGAATGTGCTGTCGAGAAGAAACGAGTTTCAGGCAGATCGCTTTGCCAAAGTTCATGGTGCTGGCAATGCGCTTGCCTCGGCATTGAAGAAACTATCGGTGAAAAACTTGAGCAACCTGACACCCCATCCGGTCTATGTATTTTTTCACTATTCCCACCCGCCACTGCTGGAGCGACTGAAAAGATTAAGTTAATGGTTAATAAGTTAATGGTTAATAAGTTAGTACGATTTGATTTTTACAAACTTGTGGTGATATTGTTAAATATTCTGGAGTAGCCCATGAAGAGAATCCCAGCGGGATTCAATAATAAATAGCCCGGTACAAGCCCTGACGATTCAGTCAGGGCGTAGTGCCGGGTACTTAAGATGAGAATATAACTCAACCCTGAATGGGGTTGAATATTGAAGAGTTGAGCTTCCAATTCAACCCCTTTAGGGTTGAAAATAATCGGTTACTCAGTACCACCGGTTCGCACCGGTGGTTATTCATTATTCTACCCTACCGGGGTATATCTTTATGGCTAAGAACAATATTCGACAAAAGAATCTGGAATAATATTTCCCATCATATGATTATATGCTATTTTGTTACCTAAATTGTGAAGTGTTACACATCCGGCAGGCTGGAATCCCGCTGTACGGGATTATTCGTTAAAAGTTATTTGTTAATTGTTAATGGTGGGCTTATCGATTAACGGTTTATGATGGACTAATTGAGCGGGAAACGGGGATCGAACCCGCGACCCTCAGCTTGGGAAGCTGATGCTCTACCGCTGAGCTACTCCCGCTTAAGTTTTATGTAAAAATAATAAAAGGTTGAATAAATCCACTTCATCCATCAACCCTCATCCTTTAACCTTCCCTTGAGCCTCCCACCGGACTTGAACCGGCGACCTGCTCATTACGAGTGAGCCGCTCTACCA
>CAZTES010000293.1:0-3624 GCA_964612275.1 uncultured Rikenellaceae bacterium | reverse complement strand
CCGCTGCATAAGAATTGCTTGAAAACCAGGGGACCCAGCAGCCACAGATAAAATGAACTCGCCCTTCGGGTGAATTCGGATAGGAGTTCGTCTGACGAATTCTCCAAACTATTCCTCAGATCCTGAAGGAAGACATCCAATAATTGCTGTCAGGTAATCGTTCTTATCAAACGCTGACAGGGAATATCCTAACCGCACCACCACCAGGTCGCAGGATGGAACAATAAAAACATACTGTCCTTTGAATCCCTGGCAATAGAACAGGTCTTCGGGAACATCCGGCAGGAAATCGCCACGGTTGAGCCAGAAGTATGCGCCATACTCACCCTCCGATCCGCTGGCTGGCTGGCGTGTATAATCAACCCATGAGGGAGAGAGGATGGTATCTCCATTAAAAACCCCGTCGTTCAGGTAGAGCAAGCCGAACCGGACCCAGTCGCGGGCAGTGGCATACATGTAGGATGAAAAGACAAAATTACCGGCAGGGTCGGTTTCCAGAACAACGCTGGTCATACCGATTCGATGAAATAACTCCTGCCAGGGGAAAGCAAGATAATCCTCTACATTACCCAGGATGGTTCTCATTTTACCGGACCAGATGTTGGGTGTCCCCGATGAATAAAACCACACATCACCGGGTGGATCTTTCAGTTCTGACTGGATGGCAAAATGATACATGTCTTTCTCCATATAGAGCATCCGTGTAACGTGAGAAAGGTTGAAATAATTCTCAACCCATTCCAGTCCGGTATTCATATGGATCAGGTGACCCAGCTGAATATTTTTTCTTTCATTGTTATTCCATTCGGGTATATCCACAGGTTGAGCCGGATCAAAAAGTCCTTTTCTGTTCAGGATACCTGCCAGGGCATTGGATAAGCTTTTCGTCATGGACCATCCCAGCAACGGAGTATTTTCATCCACTCCCGGGGCATATTTTTCCGCAATAACCGTATCCCGGTAAACAACCAGCAGTGCAAAAGTTTTCACCCGCTCCTCCCCTTCCTTGTCAAAAGCCGTATCCACGATTTCATTCAGGCGGGAATAATCCACTCCTTCCGGAAGGGTTTCGGACAGCACATTGCCCATGGGCCAGGGAATGGTGTCCTGGTTACCCGGGAAAGGAGTGATTTCCGGACTTTTTACGTTTTGTAGCTCCTCCGTTGTATAGCCGATCACATTCACACATCCCAGTCCTTCACGGTAGACGGCTTTCCGTTTTGCCAGGCCAAGCAGCGAACTTGTAACAGTCTGGTTTTCATAGTCAACCTTGTTCCCGGCAAGGTTAATCGGGAAAAAATTTAACTCCTGGGTCTCCACCTGTTCCTGTGTCCTTCCCGAAATAAAAATTCCGGATGCCAGGTTCTTGGAGGCATAGCCGGTCAGTATGGGAAGTCTTGGTACAGCATAGAATGCAGCCACGATGATAACAACCATCAGGAGAATCCAGAGGCTCTTCTTGATATATTTTTTCATGAGAATAATGTTATATGTTTGTTCCTGTCCCTAAAATTAAACCAACAATTCATCAAAAACAAATCAGTTTTCCCAGGGTTGTCTAACCGCCGGGACAGGCAGGGGGGATCGAGTGGGATTTCCTTACGGTCTGACGGCTTTTGTCCGTCTGACCGATAGAAAAAAAACGAAAACCCTATCCGTCAGACCCGCAATGGGTCAGACGGTTCGGGCAGATCCGTTAAAAGATTCTTCAGACGAACTCCAGTCGTCTGACGAATGGTATATGCATTTGATTAGTAATGGGTTGGTAGCCAAAAAGGGTTAAAGGGTTACTACTTCCTGTAAAATTTCCATCCCCCGGGAGATTGCCTGTTCATTAATGGGGATCATGTGATGATATCTTTCCGGCAGTGATTTCTTCAAGCCCTTAATGACGTTTTCGTGCTTGATAATGGGTTTGATTTTCAGGTAACCACCCAGTACAATCATGTTAAATGTTTTGGTGGTTTCCATTTTGGCGGCTTCTTCGGCAGCATCGATCCGGTAAATGTTGATATCTTTCCGTTCAGGATGGCGTGATATTCCGTTCCCGTCATACAACAGCAAACCTCCCGGTTTGACAGTCGGTTCAAATTTATCGAGCGATTGCTGGTTGAGGAGAATCGCTGTATCAAACGAATTGAGTATGGGAGAACTGATCCGTTCATCGCTGACAATTACGGTAACGTTAGCAGTTCCTCCACGCATCTCCGGACCATAGGAGGGCATCCAGCTCACCTCCTGGTCCTGCATAACCCCGGAATAACAGATAATTTTTCCCATGGAGAGCACTCCCTGTCCGCCAAAACCGGCTATGATAATTTCTTCAGTCATATGTATAGTTAAAAGTTAATCCGCCTTCGCCACCACCTTCGTCATGACTACGGTGGTCATAGAAGGCTATGGCGGACGCAGCTGTTATATGTTAATGGTTTAGCAAAACTTCAAAATTCAATATTCTATATTCATTATTCGATATTCAAGAATCTTGTTATTCTTGAGGTACTTTCAGATCTCCGAGTGGATAAAACGGGAACATGTTCTCGACCATCCATTCGTTTGCCTGAACGGGGGTCATTTTCCAGCCGGAAGGGCAATTGGATACTACCTCGATAAAACAGACTCCTTTATCCAGTTTCTGATATTCAAATGCTTTGCGAATTGCTTTTTTTGTTTTCCGGACATTAGCCGGTGAATGAACCGATTGGCGGGTAACGTAATAGGTGCCGGGTAGCTGAGCCACAATCTCGGTCATTTTCAACGGGTTTCCCATCATCTTAACATCTCTCCCATAGGGTGAGGTAGAAGATTTCATGTTGGGTATTGTAGTAGGAGCCATTTGTCCGCCGGTCATACCGTATATCCCGTTGTTGATAAAAATGATGGCAAAGTTTTCGCCCCGGTTACAGGCATGGATGGTTTCCGCTGTTCCAATGGCTGCCAGGTCGCCATCTCCCTGATAGGTAAAGACGTATTTGTCCGGTCTGAGCCGTTTTACAGCCGTTGCCAATGCAGGAGCCCTTCCATGTGCTGCCTCCTGCATATCGATATCCATGTAGTTATACATCAGTACGGAGCAACCAACGGGAGCAATCCCGATTGTATCTGCCTGGATACCAAGCTCATCGATCACCTCTGCCAGGATCCGGTGTGTAGTTCCGTGCCCGCAACCGGGGCAATAGTGCATCACATTCTCTGTAAGAATGGAAGTACGTTCATACACCAGGTTCTCCTTGGCAATCATTTTACTGTTTTCTATTGTTTCTGGCATGGTTTACCCTCCAATAATTTTATTTTTCAAAGCATCTACGATCTCTTCGGGTGTCGGAATAATTCCTCCCATCCGGCCGTAATGATCTACTTTAACATTTTGATTTACAGAAAGCAGAACATCTTCCACCATTTGTCCGCCACTCATCTCAACTGTCAGGATTCCTTTAATCTGGTCTGACATGGCTCCAAGTTCTTTCCTGGGATAAGGCCACAGTGTAATGGGTCTGAACAGTCCCACCTTTATTCCCTCTGCTCTTGCCATCTGCATTGATTTCTGACAGATCCTGGAGCTGGTACCGTAGGCAACAAACAGGTATTCGGCATCATCACAGGATATTTTCTCATAGAGCACTT
>CAZTES010000292.1:0-3654 GCA_964612275.1 uncultured Rikenellaceae bacterium | reverse complement strand
GCTTGGAAATGTCGGAGCTGCCTCAATCTATTTTATGATGGAAGAGCTTTTCCATTCCGGGAAACTAAAACGGGGCAACAAGATCTTATTGATGATCCCTGAAAGCGCCCGCTTTTCCTATGTCTATGCCTTGTTGACCGTTGTATAAAAAAGATGGACAAATACCAATGTTAAGATTCTGTATCCGGGCGAAGCAGAATAGGAAGAACCAGGAGCTAATCCGTTCGCCTTTGTATATCAAGAGATTTTTTCAATGATTTGCAATATCTAACCAGGGAATCATGAGAAAAAAGGAAGTTCCACAAGACGATGAAGGCCTCATGGAAGGTAAAATAAAGGACCTCTGTTATGCCTTGGACGAAAATGGTAAGTATGTTCAGGTGTTCAGTACCGGATGGGGCCCAAAAAATGCAGCCATGAAACAGGCATGGGATGAAATTCGGGAGAAAGTTGAGCGCACCAGACAAAGGGTATTGGCAGGAGAAATAAGTCCGGTAGCCTATTATATGGAAAAAAACATCATGAATATTCCCCTCCTTGCACAATACCTTGAACTACCCAAACGAAAGGTAAGAAAGCACTTGAAACCGCAAGTTTTTCTAAAACTGGATAAAAAAATACTCGAAAAATATGCCGAAACATTTGCGATCACGGTCGATGAATTATGTACACTTAATGAATCCGGAAAAGATTAATGGTGAAGCAACAAAAAAGTAACATACCCTTTGTTCACAGACCAGCTGCTCATTGCGAAAATGGCGTTACTTCCAATCTGTTGAATTTTTATGGCATTGATTTGAGTGAGCCGATGATTTTTGGTATTGGTTCAGGGCTGTTTTTCTCCTATATGCCCTTTATTAAACTGAACTATTTGCCTGTCATCTCATTCCGTCCATTGCCCGGATGGATCTTTAAACGAGTGACTAAAAGTTTGAAAATTAAAATCACCCGGAAAAAATTTCCTAATCCGAAAAAAGCAATGGATGCCCTGGATGAAAATCTAAGAAAAGGAATCCCAACGGGCTGCGTGATAGGAGTTTTTCATTTGACCTATTTTCCCAAACCGTATCGGTTTCATTTTAACGCACATAATATCATTGTGTTTGGTCGTGAAAATGGAGATTATTTAATCAGTGATCCGATCATGGAAAATCCGGAAAAACTGTCATACAATGATTTAAAGAGGGTTCGGTATGCAAAAGGAACATGGCCACCAATCGGCGGAATGTATTTTGTGAAACAACCTTCAGAAGGATACGATTTGAAAACAGCGATCATAAGAGGGATAAAGAAAACCTGTCAGGATATGCTGCACATTCCAGTTCCTATGTTTGGTGTGAAAGGGATAAGGTATTTGGCGAAAAGAATGAGAAAATGGCCCGCAAAACCGGGACCGAAAAAAGCATCACTCTATCTGGGGCAGGTAATCCGTATGCTGGAGGAAATCGGTACCGGAGGTGCAGGATTCCGATTTATCTATGCAGCGTTTTTACAGGAAGCAGCAGGAGTACTTGGACAGGAATGGCTCAACGACGTATCCGCAGAGATGACTGAAGCAGGAGATCGCTGGCGCCAGTTTGCTGTGATGTCTGGCAGAATATTTAAAAACCGGGCGAATAGCAAGGAAACCTATGAAGATGCTGCTGATATTCTGGTAGATATAGCCGATCGTGAAGAGAAGATCTTTAAACGATTAAAAACCATTTCCCTGGAAGAATGAGCACCAAAACGGTCATCCAGCTTGAGAACATAACTAAATTTTACAGGGGTACAACCGATCCCGCAGTAAAAAATATTTCACTGCCAATTCCCCAGAATGCAATTTTCGGCCTGCTTGGCCCCAATGGAGCCGGGAAAACCACTACCGTTAATATGCTTTGCGGTTTGCTTAAACCTACACGGGGTGACATCTGGGTGAATGGATTGCTGTTATCTGATCACCTGAAAGAAATCAGGAAGGAGATCGGAGTGGTACCTCAAGATATTGCCCTTTATCCAACACTTACCGCCAATGAAAACCTCCGGTTTTTTGGGAATATGTACGGATTGAAAGGAACCACTCTGAAAAAGAGAATCGCCCAATGCCTCCATCTCCTTGGACTTGAAGAAAAAGCCCGCCGGAAAGTGAAAACCTATTCCGGGGGAATGAAAAGGAGATTGAACCTGATTGCAGGAATCCTTCATCAACCCAAAATCCTTTTTCTGGATGAACCAACGGTAGGAATTGATGTGCAATCAAGAAATGTGATCTTGACTTACCTGAAGGAATTAAATGATGCCGGAACAACCATTATTTATACTTCTCACTACCTGGAAGAAGCCGAAAATCTTTGCACACACGTGGCCATTATCGATTATGGTGAGATTATTATTGAAGGCAAACCGGAACAAATGATTCAAAGCAAACCGGAATATATTGATCTGGAAACCATTTTTTTACACCTGACAGGGAGGCGACTAAGAGACAACTGATGTTGAAACTACGATCATCCATAGTGAAAGAAATACTGGTCCTTGTCCGGGATATGGCCGGCCTGGCTATTTTGTTTGTTATGCCCATGGTGTTAATCTTTGTTATGACATTAATCCAGGATTCAACGTTTCGAAAACTGGATGAAACAAACCTGGAAGTGTTGGTGGTTAATCATGACCTGGATTCGCTGGGGATGGCAATTGAAAAGGGATTAGCATCAACGGGCTTCTTCTCAGTGAAAACATCGCTGGATGATCAACACATTTCCGAGCAGGTGCTACACCGGAACATATCCGAAGGGAACTATCAGATTGGTATCCTGATAAAAGAAGGATCTACAAACGCATTGAGAGAAAAGGCAAAGATGCTTATTGAAAAAACGCTTGCAGAGGGGAATCCTGACTCCCTGCGGTTCGAACCGGATTCTTCGCCCACTGCAATCGTGGTGGTCTATTTTGATCCTGTGATAAAAAATTCGTTCAAGCAGTCCGTAATGAATGCGCTGGATAACTTTACATCAAAAATTGAGTCAAAAATATTTTTTCAGGCATTCACTGAAGAGGTGAAACCATTGTTGCCTGAAGGGAGTGACCTTTCGTTTTTGGGAGAGAGCGGAATAACCATTGAACAAACCTATGCTTCCAACGAGTATAATGAGGTGCTTCCCAACTCCGTTCAGCACAATGTTCCTGCATGGACGGTCTTTGCCATGTTCTTTATCATTATTCCCCTGACTGGAAATATTATAAAAGAGCGGGAAGATGGCAGTGCTTTGCGCCTGAAGTTAATGCCTGGTTCTTACATTACCGTTCTTCTGTCCAAGATCATCGTCTATCTCGTGGTTTGTCTGGTCCAGTTCTTTTTGATGCTGCTGGTTGGCATCGTTTTTCTACCCTTACTGGGAATGCCGATACTTGAACTGGGTTCGCATCCTGGGGCCCTTATCATTTTATCCCTCTCTGTGGCACTGGCAGCAACGGGTTATGGAGTATTACTGGGAACGATAGCCACAAGTCACGAACAGGCAGCCTCTTTCGGATCCGTATCGGTCATTATTCTTGCTGCAATCGGAGGAATATGGGTTCCCGTCTACATGATGCCGCCAATAATGCAAAAAATCAGTGTCATTTCACCGCTAAACTGGGGAGTGGATGGATTTTATGATGTATTTTTGCGGGGAG
>CAZTES010000291.1:0-3662 GCA_964612275.1 uncultured Rikenellaceae bacterium | reverse complement strand
GTCAATTGTTGACGGATTGAAATAATGGATAAATTAACCTCCTCAATCACATAATTTTTTTCCTGATGGGTGGATTTTTTGGCACAATTTCAAAAAAATCGTGTATTAATAATTTGTTTTATGGTACCGATTATCATTCACATTTAGGTACCCGCAGAGGTGGAATGGCAGTTTACGGCAAAGAGGGATTCATCCGCAGGATTCATAACATCGAGAATTCCTATTTCAGGACCAAGTTTGAGAATGATCTGCCTGGTTTTAAAGGAGAAAGTGGAATTGGTGCCATCAGCGATACCGAATCTCAACCCGTTCTGATCAATTCCCATCTTGGTAAGTTTGCCATTGTTACGGTTGGAAAGGTGATCAATCTGGATGACCTGGAGAAGATGGCGTTGAGGAAGAAATGGCATTTTTCTGAGATGGGTTTTAATGGGGCGAATCCATCCGAAATGGCCGCCATGCTGATCAATGAAGGGAGTACTATTGAAGAGGGAATAGGGATCGTTCAGGAGAAAATTCGTGGCTCCCTTTCGCTATTGTTACTCAGCGAAGATGGAATTTTTGCCGCTCGTGATAAACTGGGAAGAACCCCGATAGTGATGGGGAAAAACAGTACCTCCTATGCCGTAGCATCTGAATCAAGTTGCTTCCCTACACTTGGTTACCGGGTCGAGAAGTACCTTGGACCCGGAGAGATCCTGTTTTTAAACGCCGAGGGATATGAACAATTGACACCACCACGGGAGAAAATGCAGATATGTGCTTTCTTGTGGGTCTATTACGGATACCCTGCTTCCAGTTATGAGAGAATAAATGTGGAACAAACCCGATACAATTGCGGTGCAGCCCTTGCAGCTAATGATGATGTGGTTGCGGATTATGTATCAGGAATCCCTGATTCCGGAATAGGACATGCCATCGGGTATGCTATAGAAAAAGGAATACCCTATATGAGGCCATATGTAAAATATACTCCAACATGGCCCCGAAGTTTTATGCCCAGCAATCAGTCAGACCGGGACCTGGTCGCTAAAATGAAACTGATCCCTGTTCAACCCTTGATTAAAGATAAACGAGTTGTCTTTTGTGATGATTCCATCGTACGGGGAACTCAAATGAAAGATAATGCTAAGATCTTTTACGATTATGGAGTGAAAGAGATCCACATGCGCATTGCAGGTCCCCCGCTATGTTATGCTTGTGAATTTCTCAATTTCTCCACATCACGATCTACGTTGGAATTGGCCACCAGAAAAGCCATCCATCAGTTAGAGGGCAAAGATGATAAACACCTTGATGAATATGCAACTTCGGGAACAGAAAAGAACAGGGAGATGGTGGAATGCATACGGAAACGATTACAACTTACCAGCTTGAAATATCAGCACCTCAATGATCTGATTCATGCAATCGGTTTACCCAAAGAAAAAGTGTGTACCCATTGCTATGATGGTTCCAGTTATTTTTAAATAATCTCCTTTTTATTGATACTTTTGTCTTCTTGTTGATTATTATTAAGCCCGTTCAATGAGTGAAATGATCAAACATGAGTGTGGTATTGGCTTGCTCCGGTTGTGCAAACCCCTGGAATACTACCAGGAGAAATATGGTACATGGATGTATGGCCTGCAAAAGCTTTACCTTTTAATGGAAAAGCAGCATAACAGGGGTCAGGATGGAGCAGGAATTGCCAGCCTGAAACTGAACCTCACACCTGGACATAAGTACCTTTTTAAAAACCGTTCTAATAGCCCGAATCCTCTTAAGCGGGTGTTCGATAAAGTTTACAGGGGGTTTAAAGAGTATCAGACCTGCTATCCTGAATTGATGAACGATCCCCGTTGGGTAAAGGAAAACCTTCCCTTTGCCGGTGAACTGTTTATTGGCCATCTTCGCTATGGCACGTATGGTAATTATGATATTTCGTTTGTCCATCCTGTAACCCGGGAAAATAACTGGAAATCCCGTAACCTGGTTCTGGCCGGGAACTTCAATCTGACCAATGTGGATGAATTGTTTGATATTCTCGTTGACCTGGGACAAACACCTAAAAACTATTCCGATACGGTTACTATTCTTGAGAATGTGGGTCACTACCTCGATGAAGAGAACCAGGAACTTTTCAGGCACTACAAGGATAAGGGATTACAGCACAAAGAGATTTCCTCGTTGATAGAGGAAAACCTTGACCTGGCGAAAGTCCTTTCACGGGCAAGCAAGAAATGGGATGGAGGGTATGTTATCGCTGGAATGGTCGGTCATGGCGATGGATTTGTTGTCAGAGATCCCTGGGGAATCCGCCCCGGATTCTATTATTATGACGATGAAGTTGTTGTGGTAGCATCGGAAAGACCGGTGATACAAACGACTATGAATGTACCGGTGAATTCAATCCGCGAAATTCCTCCCGGTTGTGCCTTTATCGTAAAAAAATCCGGTGAGATCAATATTGAGACCGTAAGAGAACCTCAGGAAATAAAATCCTGTTCGTTTGAAAGAATTTACTTCTCCAGGGGAAGTGACAGGGATATCTATGCAGAACGGAAAAAACTGGGTGAATTGCTTACACCACCTATACTGGATGCAGTTGATCATGATGTTGAAAATACCGTCTTTTCGTTTATCCCAAATACTGCTGAAACGGCATTTCTGGGAATGACGGCGGGCGTTGAAGATTATCTAACCCGGATAAAAAAGGAGAAGATCCTTGCCCTTGGGAACAGACTTACCGAAGAGGAACTGAATGAAATAATGGCCTTGAAACCACGGGTAGAAAAAGTGGCTGTTAAGGATGTTAAATTGAGGACCTTTATTGCCGAGGATAAAGGCAGGGACGATCTGGTAGGTCATGTCTATGACATAACATGGAATAGTGTCAGGGAAGGATCGGACAACCTGGTGATAATCGATGACTCCATTGTTAGAGGTACTACGCTGAAATACAGTATTATTCGAATACTTGACCGATTAAATCCAAAACGGATAATCGTGGTTTCTTCCTCTCCCCAGATCCGGTACCCCGATTGCTATGGAATCGATATGGCCAAACTGGGCGATTTTATTGCATTCCGGGCAGCCATCGAATTATTGAAAGAGACCGGACAGGAATCCGTCATTGATGCAGTGTATCAGAAAGCGAAAGAACAGGAAAATTTGCCCAAGGAGAATATCATAAATTGTGTCAGAGATATCTATGCTCCCTTTTCAGCAGATGAAATTTCTGAAAAAATTGCCGGCATGTTGAAAACTCCTGAAATCAAGGCTGACATTAGAATAGTATATCAATCCATTGAAAACCTGCACACCGCTTGCCCGGATCATCTGGGCGACTGGTACTTCACAGGAAGCTATCCCACACCGGGAGGCAATAAAGTGGTTATTACATCCTTCATTAACTTCATGGAAGGCAAGGATCAACGCGCTTATTGAAGAGAGGAGTCAAGCCTCATTATCATGAAGGAAGCTTGAAGTCTTTTCTGTAGGAGGAAAGATGCCTGTTTATTTTCGAAATGTATATGTCTTTCAGGGTAATCATAATCCCGGTTTCCTGTACATTCCCAAAATTCCTGTTGATTACAGTACCAAATGTTTTCATCGTGGGAGATAAATTCATATACGCATTGATCAGCGGGGGTATGTTTTCCCCTTTGGCTCGAACTTCC
>CAZTES010000290.1:0-3710 GCA_964612275.1 uncultured Rikenellaceae bacterium | reverse complement strand
GAAGATTTTTCAATGGCACCCCAGATCTTTCCCCCAATCTCAGGAGTGATGTATACTTCGATAAAATCGTTTTCCAATTTTACCATATTCCATTCCCTGGTAATGGATTCTGCTGAATACTCATCGAAACGGAAGTAGGGATAAATCCTCCCTGGATGCGGTACCGGATCAGGAGAAGAATAGGGATAGGTTGGGAGGGAGACCGGCACTTCTGTAATGCTTGCCGTTTGGGAGTTTACAGCGGAGATAAACAGACAAAAGGCCAATGGATAAAGGATCGTGAGTTGTTTCTTCATTGGCAGGAATATCTTATACGGATTATTTTCTTACGGTTTCTCTTTCAATCTCTTCAAGCGACTTGCCCTTGGTTTCCACCAGGTATTTTTTAAAATAGAAGAAACTGAGGAAGGTAACGATCGCGTAGAATCCGAAAATATAGCCAATTCCCTTGCCGCTGCTGAAAGCTCCGACCACCACAGGAAAAAGGAATGAACTCAGACCGTTGAAAAACCAGTGTGAAAAGGAACCGATAGCTGTTCCTCTGGCACGTACGTTATTGGGGAACATCTCAGCAAGCAATACCCAGATAACAGCACCCTGCGAGGAGGCAAAGAAAGCAATGAAGCCAATGAGTAAAATCAATAGAATATAACTTTCTATTGCCCCGGTGATATAAGCCCAGGCAAACAATCCCAGGAAGACGGTCATTCCCAGCGAACCTACCAGGAGAAGGTTTTTTCGTCCGAATTGATCGATAACCTTCATGGCAACAAGGGTGAAGACCAGGTTGGTGAAACCAATGATAACGGTTTGCCCAATGGCAGAATCGGTAGAGAACCCTACCGAACGGAAAATATCGGTAGCATAATACATGATAATATTAATCCCCGTGAACTGATTGAAAAACCCGATCATTATTCCGATGATCACCAACTTTAAAAATGGCTTTCTGAACAGGTAAATGCTTTTTGAAATGATCTCTTTATCAATCGATTGTCTGATTTCCTCCAGCACCGTCTCCACATCAGTCCCTGGATTTACTTCCATGATAACCTGACGGGCACCCTCCAGATCACCATTCTTTACCAGCCACCGCGGACTTTTGCTCACCAAAAATAAAAGGGCAAAAAAGACCATGGCAGGCAGCCCTTCCATGACGAACATCCACCGCCAGTTGTTTGCCCCGGTGTTCAGCAGAAGATAGTCGGAAAAGAAAGCCACCAGTATCCCGATAACAATAGCGAGCTGAAAAGTTATGGTTAACCTGCCCCTGAACCGGGGAGGGGCGATTTCGGAAATATACATCGGGGAGAGTACAGAGGATCCGCCCACTGCCAGGCCACCAATAAAGCGGAAGAGGACAAACCAGTTGAGATTCGGAGACAGTCCCGTACCGAGAGCAGAAACCAGGAACAGCAATGCCAGGAAACGAAGCATCCTTCTTCTGCCAAAAATGTCTCCGGGTTTCCCGACAAACAGGGCTCCGATAATACAACCGATCAGGGCAGAACTGACAGCCCAACCCTGCATCGCTTCTGTTAACTTGAAATAACTGGTAAAAAAAGGCATGGCTCCGTTAATTACCGCGGTGTCGAAGCCAAACAATAATCCTCCCAGGGCAGCGACAAACGTGTAAGTGTAGAGCTTTTTATGCATGGAGCGTTGAGTGGAATGTGGTTATCCTGCGATGTACTTTGTTTAAATGTTTTTAAATGTGTTCCAGGATACCCAGCTTCCTCTCTTTCGTCCATTCTCCACGGGTAAAGTCGGGAAATTTCACCGGAACGGATCCGAGTTCAACCGATATTTCTGAAAGGGGTCCCACAACACTCCAAAAGGCTCCGTCGTATACATCCATGTCGAGGGGCAGTCCTTTGTTCAGGTTGTCGATCAGTCTATAGATCTCGACAAAATCCATCCCGCCATGTCCGCCATACTTTTCAATGGGTTCTTTCAGACTTTCCCAGATAGGATGCTGGTATTTTTCACGGTATTCCTTGTACTCTTCGTCCGGAAGCCATCCATGCCCTTTGCCCTCAATGGACAGTCGACTGGGATACCCTTCGTGGAATGCACGGGTCCCGGCCAGGGCATTGATCCGGCTGTAGGGCCTTGGTGTTACCACATCGTGCTGGAGGAGGATCGTCCTTCCCAACGCGGTCTTTATCAGGCTGCTGTTCATGTCACCGTGCTTAAAATCCGCACGGTTGTAAAATTCATTGTCGGGTTCAACGGCTTTGGAGTACTCCGACAGGGATGCCTGCAGGGAACTCATGGATACCATGTATTCGAACCGGTCACCCCGGTCAATATCCATATACTGTGCTACCGGACCCAATCCATGTGTGGTGTAAAGATTCCCATCCCTGGCAACGTGGTGCCTGATCCTCCATTTGTTATAATAGGCATCACTGAAGAGATAGCCCGTTCGCAGATTGTGTATGTACGCTGCCTCGCCATAGGCCAATGTACCAAAAACCCCTTTCTTGACCATATTCAGAATCCAGAGTTCCTCGGCTCCGTAACAGACATTTTCAAGCATCATGCAATTTTTCTGTGTCTCTTCCGCCGTGTTTACCAGTTGCCAGCAACCTTCAACCGTATAAGAAGCCGGGACTTCAACCGCCACATGTTTCCCCCGTTGCATAGATTCTACAGCCATGGGAACGTGCAGATCCCAGTGGGTGAATATAATGACCAGGTCAATATCATCCCTTGCCACCATCTCTTTCCAGGCATCTTCAGTTCCTCCATATTGCGCAGGATTTTGCCCTGCTTTTTTCAGAAATTCCAAGGTACGGTCTACTTTTTCCTGCTGGATATCACAGATGGCAGTGATGATGGCTTTGTCCGGACAAAGAGCATCCACAAGCCGTGTCATCCCGAATCCACGGTTTCCCAATCCAATAATTCCTACTTTTACCTGGGCGATGGGTGGTACGGTTAAACCGATTACTGATGTACCTTTTCCAGGTACATCCTGACTGATGTTATCAAGGATCTCCTCTACTCCGGGTTGTTGCTTTGGTTTGCATCCAATCCCGGAGATGCCCAGCATGGCTCCTGACAGGGCAGAGATCTTAAGAAATGATCGGCGACTGAGTTCGTTTTTCATGCTGATTGTTTTTATGGTTACTGTTTTTTCCTTCTTTTTAAAACTAATGATTTTTTAGTGGATAATGAATGAATTACCATATTAAAATTTATATCGGAATCCCATAAAAGTGACCCGGTTGACTTATTCAAGAAGCAATAAAATACTATCCGGAACATGATGCAAGGAAAAGACTATTTTTTGCTGAGATCAAGCAGTTCGATTTTCCGGAAATCAGTGGGATGACTCTCTGCCTGCACGGCAATATATCCTTCCCTTAATGGTGTGCCATCGGGTACCGGGTAATCTTCCGGTTTGTTCCCACCTCCAATCTGGGGATGGGAATAGGTCATAACTGTATCTCCATTTACTATATGATGAATGATTTCATCTCCCATAACCACCAGTTCAAAGGTGATCCACTCTTCTCCAGGATACGTTTTTGACCGGGAGGAAGTACAGTGCTGGGTTATGAGTTTACCTTCCATCACCACGTTTGTTCCGGGAGTGCAGACATTCCCTGTGGGTCTTTCGCCTTCACCCGAGCCGCCCAGGAACTGTGCTTCAACCGAGACAGGAAAATCCTGATGCAATCCCATACTTTCTGCAGACTGCG
>CAZTES010000289.1:0-3731 GCA_964612275.1 uncultured Rikenellaceae bacterium | reverse complement strand
CTTCATCAACTCGGAACACTGGGGGGTGGTAACCATTTCATTGAGATCCAGAAAGGGACCGATGGATTCATCTGGCTCATGGTGCACTCCGGTAGCAGGAACATTGGAAAGAAAGTTGCCGATCACTACAACCGCCTGGCAAAAGCACTGAATGAAAAATGGGCTACCGGTTTGTCGGTGGAGAAACAACTGGCCTATTTGCCCATGAGCACTGAAGAAGGGCTTACGTACTGGAAAGAGATGGAGTATTGTGTCCGGTTCGCTTTTGCGAGCAGAGAACTTATGATGAACCGGATAAAGGAGGTGTGCCAGGATATCCTTCCCGAACGAATCACCTTTAATCCGATGATCAATATAGCCCATAATTATGCGGCACGCGAAAACCATTTTTCCACATCGGTCATTGTTCACCGAAAAGGAGCAACACAGGCAAAAAAAGGACAGATCGGGATTATCCCCGGATCACAGGGAACCAGAAGTTATATCGTCCGGGGCAAAGGGAACCCGGAAAGCTTTGAAAGCTGTTCCCATGGCGCCGGCAGGGTGATGGGGAGAAAACAGGCCCAGCGACAACTGGACCTTCAGAAGGAGATACAGTTCCTTGAAAAACAAGATATTGTCCATTCCATCCGTACGGTCAGGGATCTGGATGAGGCTCCCTCCGCTTATAAAAAGATCGAAAACGTTATGGAAAACCAGAAAGACCTTGTGGAACCACTGGTGGAACTTACTCCACTGGGGGTGGTGAAAGGGTGAGGTTACTGGGTGCTCGGTGCTCGGTCCTGGGTAAAAGAAATGAGAGGGGAGTTGTGAGAAGTGAGTTGTGAGTGATGAGTTCCCACTGCACCAAGGCTACGACGGACGAAGAGGATGATGGTAAGGGGTAAGTAGTCTGCAGTACGCAGTACGCAGGATGCAGTGAGCAGAGAAATGTGAACTTCGTCTGACCACTGAGCGATGGATTGTGTGGGAGAAAGTTGGTCTGACGAATAAGAGAAACTAAGAGACGAAGTGACTAAGAAACGGTGAGATGGTGAGACTTAGTGACAAGGGATGAAGGGACGAAAAGAGGGGGATAAAGTGAAAAGTGAGTAATTACAATTGAGTTACAACTGAGTTACAACTGAGTTACAACTGAATTACAATGAGTTACAACCGAATTACAATCGCCTGCCTGCGGCAGGCAGGAATGATCCCGTGAAATAGTGTATTTCACAGGGTAAACCATTGTATGCCTTTCAAACCAGCATATTTAGAAGCTGCTAAAACTGGAGTTTTACAGCAGAGGATCCGAATAGCATGTGAAATGCTGGAGGAGTGTACCCTTTGTCCCAGAAATTGCAGGGTAAACCGGAAGGAGAATGAGCTGGGTACCTGTAACACCGGTTATCATGCTGTTGTCTCTAGTTATTCGCCTCATTTTGGTGAAGAGTCTCCGCTGGTTGGATTGAGGGGGTCGGGGACCATTTTTTTTACCCATTGCAATCTCCTTTGTAATTTCTGCCAGAATTATGACATCAGCCATGAGGGAAGGGGACAGGAGGTAACGAGTGAAGAACTGGCCGATTTTATGATCCACCTGCAGGATATTGGCTGTCACAACATCAATTTTGTTACCCCATCGCATGTTGTGCCACAGATCCTCGCCGCTTTAGAGATCGCCATCAACAGTGGTCTACAGGTGCCACTGGTCTTTAATACCAGTGCGTATGATAAGGTTGAAACCCTGAAACTCCTGGATGGGATCGTGGACATTTACATGCCCGATTTCAAATTTTGGGATCCGGAAACTGCCCGGCAGCTGTGTACAGCAGCTGACTACCCTGAGCGGGCAAGAATGGCTCTGAAAGAGATGCACCGGCAGGTGGGAGACCTGCGCATGAATAATCTTGGAACTGCTGAACGCGGGTTGCTGGTCAGACACCTGGTGATGCCGGAAAATCTCGCTGGTACCGCTGAAGTTATGCGGTTTCTTGCCAGTGAGATCTCGGCAAATACCTATGTTAACATTATGCCGCAGTACCGGCCATGCGGAAAGGCATTCACCGTGGATAAAATTGCACGGAGCATTACACGAGAGGAGTATTACGAAGCACTGGAAATAGCCAGGGAAGAAGGTATCACCCGGCTGGATGATCGAAACTAACAAAGACAAAAAGTAAAGAATATCAAGCAAAATATGGATAGAATAAACGTTGGATTGGCTTCATTTGGCATGTCGGGCATGGTGTTTCATGCACCCTTCCTGACCACTAACCCCGGGTTTCACCTGAAAAAAATCCTGGAACGGACACCCAGAGGCGCAAAATGGATATACCCCGAAGTAACGGTTGTAAACCGGTACGATGACTTGGTCAATGACCCGGGGCTGGAACTGATTGTCGTAAATACACCCGATCATACTCACTTCGATCTTACCCGGAAGGCATTGCTTGCCGGTAAACATGTGATCGTTGAAAAGCCCTTTACCATTACCACGGCAGAGGGAAGTAAACTGATCGAACTGGCACGAAAGAATAACCGGGTGTTGACGGTCTTCCAGAACCGGAGATGGGACGGTGATTTCCTTACAGTCAGCCGGGTTGTAAAGGAAGAGTTGGTTGGGCGGCTCGTTGAGTTCGAATCCCATTTCGACCGGTTCAGAAATTATATTCAGGAGGGCACATGGAAAGAAGATCGTTCCCGGGGGACGGGCAACATTTACAATCTCGGATCGCATATGATCGACCAGGCATTGATGTTGTTTGGCATGCCGGAAGCTCTTTATGCTGACCTGGAGATCCGGAGGGATGGATCCGCAGTGATTGATTATTATGACATCCACCTCTATTATCACCGGTTCAAAGCCATTTTGAAAAGTTCTTACCTGGTGCGGGAACCGGGTCCCCGCTACCTCCTTCATGGAACCCTGGGCTCCTTTATGAAATATGGGATCGATCTCCAGGAAGAGTTGTTGAAAAGCGGGGAGATACCGGTTGGGGAAGACTGGGGGAGGGAGGATGAACAGCATTGGGGGATCCTGAATACAGAGACCCAGGGAGAACCGGTGCGAAAAAGTTTGGAAACCACTCCCGGTAATTATCATGCCTTTTATGATAACCTCTATGATGCTATCCGGGAAAGGAAAGAGTTAGCGGTCAAACCAGAGGAGGCACTCAATGTGATCCGCATCATCGAAGGTGCCATAGCAAGCAATCGGGATAAAAAACGGATTACACTCTAAAACTGACTTTTCGTTGTTCGTTTTTCGTTATCGAATCGCCTGGTGCGTTGCGGTCCATTGAAGGATTTCCCTTAGAACAGCGAAGTGGTTAGACTGAACTTCACTTCAACCTGAATATAGAATAATGATTAACGAATTAAGAATGATGAAGGTAGTTATCCACAACCCCGTATACCTGCCTGCCGGGTTCCCCTCCGGAACCACCTTGGTGGTGAAGGAGGGCAGGCAGGGGGTTGAATATTATTACTTTAAATAGAAAATTCAACCCCGTAAGGGTTGTAATCTTCTCGTACATGTCGACCACCGGTTGCTACCGGTGGTTATTCATAGTTATACCCCTCTGGGGTATATTCACTGGGGAAAAACAAAATTTTCTATAAGAATCAAAACTCAATGCAGCTTTAAATGAAAAGTATAGCATTTTGTTACCGAAATTGTGAAGTATTTCCCTTCGTCAGACGACTGTCGTTCGTCTGACGAATAAAAAAATGGTACAAATAGTTTCGCA
>CAZTES010000288.1:0-3787 GCA_964612275.1 uncultured Rikenellaceae bacterium | reverse complement strand
TCAATAGGTTTATAAATAGTTAATAGTCCTTTCAAAATTCTCTCCTGCATACCCTTCATTACACTGCAAATTTTAAACTGGCAGAGAAGGTATTGAATTGGGAAGCAGGTGCCACCCAACAGGGAGGCACCTGCCTCTTTTTCAACGCTTAACAACCACCTGGATAGCTGCATTTTAACGCAGAAGATTCTTCAGGTGGTTAATTTTGTTTTTCAAATACTAAAAATTATTTGTAATTTCTTTTTTTAAATATAAACAGGAAGCAACCATATTGGATTTTTTTTCATCATTTTTATATAATCCATATAACCAGCGGTAATTTTTTTATTTTTTACAGGTAAGATCAAAAATCTACAGTTACGGAAATTTCTGGTAAAGGAATTTTCCATTGTAATTGTAATATTTAATATAGTGTTCTTTAATTATACCCTATTATTAATTATTAACCTAAATTTTTTTCTATGAAAAAATTCTCAGCAATTCTTGCACTCCTTTTATTCATAGGATTGCAGGTAGTTAATGCCCAGAACAGGGAAATTACGGGGGTGATTACCTCAGCAGATGATGGTATGCCGCTGCCCGGAGTCTCTGTTGTGGTGAAGGGAACCACCATCGGGACCGTGACCGATATTGATGGTGTGTACTCCCTTGCTGTGCCCGAAACGGCAGTGACGCTGGTATATTCATTCGTAGGAATGAGGACCACCGAGGTTCAGATCGGAGGCCAGAGCACCATCGATATGTCAATGCAGACGGACGTTCTTGGCCTTGATGAGGTGGTTGTTGTAGCTTACGGTGTGCAGCGAAAGGAAGCGAAAACCGGTTCTGTAGCTGTGGTGAAAGCCGATGAGATGAAATCGATTCCTGTAACCAGCGCGGATAAACTGTTACAGGGAAAGGTTACCGGCTTGCAGGTGAATAATGCATCCGGTATGCCGGGAAGTGCTACAGAAATTACCATTCGTGGGATCGGTACCATCAATGCCGGTACAGAGCCATTGTATGTTATTGATGGTGTTCCCGTGGTATCCGGTGACTACACCCGGGCCACTCAAACAGGTAATGTGCTATCTTCGATGAACCCCAACAACATCGAGTCCATTACCGTACTGAAAGATGCTGCAGCTGCTTCCGTATATGGATCCAGGGCTGCGAATGGTGTTATCCTGATCACCACAAAATCGGGCCGTGAAGGAAAAACCAACTTCAATCTCAGGGTTCAAAATGGTTTTTCCAATAAGGTTAAAACCAATTTCCGCTTTATGAATGCAGAGGAACTGCTGACTTACAAGCGGGATGCCATTACGAATATTAATCGGGATCCTGATGACCCAAACAATGCTTCGGTTCCTTCGGATCCGGTAGCCGGGACTGGATATTACTATCCCTTATCGCTCCTGGACGATACATTTGACTGGTGGGAAGCGGTTTTCCAAACGGGATCAACCCAAAACTATGAGTTGGAAGCATCGGGTGGAAATGACAAAACACGGTTTTTTACCTCCGGATCTTATCTTGCCCAGGAAGGAATTGTGATCGGATCTGAATTTGAACGGATTAACATGAGAGTGAACCTCGATCACAATATAACCGATAAACTTTCGATAGGGGCTAAAGTATCCGGTGCTTACATGAGGTGGGCCGACCAGGCTGGAGCCCTGGCTTATGCCAACCCGCAAGCTGCTGCGCAGTGGATCGAGCCGTGGATCCTCCCTTACAATGAGGATGGAACTTACAACTGGAATATTCCGAACACCGGAGATTCGAATCCACTGGGGATTGTTGACCTGAATGACAAAGGGGATAAGCAATACAAATTCATGGGAACCCTTTCACTTGCCTATGAAATTATTCCCGGACTGGAATTCAGAACCGTGAATGCCGCAGATATCATCCTGGGTGAATCCAGGCAATACTGGCATCCCGACACTCCGGACGGAGCAGGCAACGACGGATTCATCTGGGGGGGGACAAATAACAACCGTACCCTGACCACTTCAAACACCCTGAGGTACAGCAAAACCTTTGCCGATGTTCATAACATGTCGGTAACCGGCGGTTACGAGGTGACGGATAACCTGTACACCACCTATTCTCTTGAAGGTTCAGGAGTTGGCGGAGATATTCCATACCACTCCAATGCATCGAAGGACAAAGACATCAATTACTTCTATTCTTCCTATGCGTTCCAATCGTTCCTCGGGATCCTGAATTACGATTTCGACAACCGGTACTACTTCCAGGCGAGCATCCGCCGCGATGGCAGTTCACGGTTTGGTGCTGACAACCAGTACGCTACGTTCTGGTCAGTCGGGGCATCCTGGAACATTCACAAGGAAGGATTCATGCAGGGACTTTCCATGATCAACATGGCCAAACTGAGGGCCAGTTACGGGATCAATGGAAATGCAGCCATAGGTAACTACGAATCCTACGGCTTATACAGATCAAGGGTATACAATGGTGAGGGAGGTATGTCTCCTCAACAGCTTACCAATCCTTCATTAACCTGGGAAGGGAACAAGGCCTTTAATGTGGGACTTGATTTTGCCCTGTTTGACCGGGTTCAGGGAACCGTGGAATGGTATAACCGCACAACGACCGACATGTTGCTGGATGTTCCACTTTCAAGAACATCCGGGTTCAATAACCTGACACGAAACGTTGGTGAAATGGTGAACAAAGGAATTGAATTTATTGTGAATGGGGATGTCCTGCATACATCTAATATGAAATGGAATGTGGGACTGAACATGTCGTTTAATAATACCGAAATTACCGACCTTGCAGGAGAAGATGTTATTCCAGCTTCCTGGTGGGGTGTCCATGTATTACACGGGGAAGGTTCAGCCCAATATTACGTGTATGACTGGGCCGGTGTTAACCCTGCCAACGGAAACGGATTGTGGTGGACCGAAGATCCCGATACAGGCGGACGTGGTGAGCTGACAGAAAATTATAATGATTCCAGAAGGTATTATGGTGGGAAGGTTGATCCCGATTATATCGGTGGATTCAACACCCTGTTCCAATGGAAAGGCCTTTCTGTCAGTGCCTATTTTAACTTCTCTGTGGGTAATACAGTGTATATTCAAGAACGACGTTATGCTTCCAGCGATGGGTATAGTTTTGGCGATAACCAGGAAGCCGGTCTGATCCCCTACTGGAAAGAGCCGGGTGACATCGTTCCCAATCCAAAACCCATACCCTGGAATAACAGCAATTCAAACGCATGGTCAACCTCAAGGTTTATGGAAGATGGTTCATTCCTGAGGTTTAAGAACCTGACTGTCTCCTACGATCTTCCCAAAAACTGGGTCGAAAAAGTATTCCTGGACAATGCCAGGATCTACATGAACATGGTCAACGTGTTTGTATGGCATAATGTGAGTTACTGGGATCCGGAAAGAACCTTTAACGGAGGAGGGTATGCAACTTATCCGAATGCCCGGACCATCACGTTTGGACTCGATCTGGGATTTTAGCCACGGTTAAACCTTAAATAGAAAAGAAATGAAAAAGAAAAACATAATTTACATCTTTGCTATTGTTGCCCTGTTCTTCAGTGCATGCGAAAATCTGCTTGACAAAACACCACCGCTGCAACTCGATAACGAAACAGTGCTGACTGATTTTACATTGTTAACCCAGGCGACAAATGCAGCCTATTCACCACTCTATTCAGCCAACTGGTACGGCAGGGCATTTCTTGTTGTCCCGGATCTGATGGGTGGAAATGCCAAGCAAAGTCCGAGAAGTTCAGGACGTTTCCAGCAAACCTATAACT
>CAZTES010000287.1:0-3817 GCA_964612275.1 uncultured Rikenellaceae bacterium | reverse complement strand
GGAAGAAAAAACAGCGGAAATTCCTTTATATTCGTCAATTCAATGAACGCAACCCTGTGTATATTCCCAATGACTAATCCCATGCTTATGAAACGCCTGCCCTCTCACCCCCGGTTTATGATATTGCCCTTTGGCAGGAACGGGTTAGAATCAGCATATTCTAAGAAGAAAATGGTTAAATCAATAGCTGCAACATCATGAAAAAAACACACCTTTTGTTATCATTCTGCCTGTTATCCTTAACAGTTTTCTCTCAGGCTCCCTTCCCGACGGAAAGGGATATGAACCTGTTTAAGAAATCGAAAACCCTTGTTGTGCTGGAACCGGACATGTTTTCGGAATTTAATGTTTATATAAAAAGTGCCGTTGAGAAGCACTGGCAAATCACTCCTTATGAATTTGTTGAATACAAGGAGTTTGAAGAGAAGAGAGCCGATTCGACTTACTCCTTTCTGGTATTGATACAAACCAGCTTTGAACGGGATAAATCGAATGTTTATTACAACTTCCTGAACCTGCTCCTTGGAGCGGATGTAAAATATATTAATGAAATGCCGGAGTTTTGCTCTGTCCCATTATCCTATTCAAAAATTGAAGAACCAAGATTTCCACCCAAGCTGGGTATAATGCTCACTTTTATGCAGGATCATGTCAACCTGATTGCAGAAAACATCGAATCAACCGGACTGAAAAATTTAAGTTATTACAACCGGTACTCAAACCAGGTTAAGGACAAGATTCTCCTGGTAACATCCGCCGACCTGGCAGGGGAAGTGAATACCCTGAAAAAGATCCAGGCAACCTATCCTCACGATGTCAGGCTGGTATCGGAAGAAGAGGTGGAGGAAGCCATTGAAAACAAGGCTCCCAATACCCTTATTGTTCATAAAGTAGGTCCTGAGGGCACAAACAAAAGCGGGTGGTGTTATAAAGCCATATTTGGCACGGAAGACTCGAAACTCTATTTCTTCGACCACCATACCACTTCTGAAAAACGACCGGACGGATTGCTTGAAAAGGATTTCAGAAGACTCAGGTAGAAACCCTTACCGCTGAATTTTAGTGACTGCAACACCAATAACATAAAAAAATATGGTTGAAATCAGACAATTGAGCAGTGATGAGCGTACTTTTGGTATGCTCTGTCATCTGTCAGCACTCGCCGGGTTTATTTTTCCGCTGGGTAATATCATCGGACCACTGATCATCTGGTCGTTGAAAAAGACAGAATATCCCTGGGTTGATAAGCATGGTAAGGAATCCCTGAATTTCCAGATATCCATGACCATCTATCTGTTTGTTTCCGCACTCATGATCTTCATTCTTATCGGAATATTTTTTCTCGTTGCCCTCGGAATAATCAACATCATATTTATCATTCTTGGCAGCATAAAGGCAAATAACGGAGAAGAGTTTTCCTATCCCCTGTCGATCCATTTTATAAATTAGGACAAAATGTCGTTACACATTTTATCCTCAGCAGCATTGGATTTTATCCCGATTTCTTAAATTTACCACGCATTCGTTTGTCACTACCCACATGACTGAAAAACCTTCCATACCAAAAGGAACCAGAGATTTCACACCGGTTGAAGTGGTGAGAAGAGATTTCATCCTGGATACCATACGGAAGGTTTTTGTCCGGTATGGTTATCTCCCCATTGAAACTCCCGCCATGGAGAACCTGTCCACGTTGCTCGGTAAATATGGAGAAGAAGGAGACCGGTTGATCTATAAGATACTGAATTCAGGAGATTTCCTTTCCGGAATCTCACGGGATGAAATGATTCATGACAGTGCGGCAAAACTATCTTCCCGCGTATGCGAAAAGGGGTTGCGGTACGACCTGACTGTTCCTTTTGCCCGTTTCGTGGTACAACACCGGAATGAGCTTGTATTTCCGTTTAAACGGTACCAGATCCAACCGGTGTGGAGAGCCGATCGTCCTCAGAAAGGCCGCTACAGGGAGTTTTACCAGTGTGATGTGGATGTGATTGGAAGTGACGCTCTGCTCAATGAGATTGATCTGATTCAAATTACCGATGAAATCTTTCGGGATCTTGCCATCGAAATTGTAATGAAAATCAATAACCGGAAAATACTGAATGGAATTGCTGAAACGATTGGAGAAAGCCAGAGGATAGTAGAAATCACCGTGGCGATCGATAAAATGGACAAGATCGGTCCGGATGAGGTGAACCGGGAGCTGGCAGACAAAGGAGTATCGAAATCAGCCATAGATAAACTTCAACCCATCCTGTTCCTGGAAGGCAATTCTGAAAACAAAATAAATGAACTCCGGAAGATCCTTTCACAATCAGAAATGGGCACGAAAGGAGTGGAAGAAATTGCCGCAATATTCAGTTACCTGAACACGCTCTCAACCCATTCCCCAGTCGACCTTGATCTGACCCTTGCACGGGGATTGGATTACTATACCGGAGCAATTATCGAAGTACTCTCTGCACAGGTCGAGATGGGGAGTATAGCGGGTGGAGGAAGATACGACGACCTCACCGGAATATTTGGCCTTCCCGGAGTGTCTGGTGTTGGTATTTCGTTTGGCGCCGACCGGATTTATGATGTATTATCTCAAACCGATGGATTCCCGGACAATTCAGAATCAACCATGACCCTGATGTTTGCCAATTTTGGGGAAAAGGAGGAAAAACATTGCCTGACCCTTCTCGAAAAGATCAGAAATAAAGGCATTCGTGCTGAACTGTTCCCCGATCCGCTGAAGTTGAAAAAGCAACTGGCTTACGCAAACGCAAGGAATATCGACTATGTTGCGCTGGTGGGAGAGTCCGAGATCGCCGGGAACTTTATTACCCTGAAAAATATGGTGTCGGGAGACCAGGGGCAGGTTACACTGGATGAGTTGACCCGGAAGATCACCGGAGCATGATTTTCCAATTTATTTTTGTTAATTTTACATCAGATACTCATTTCTGACTCATGAATAACTGGAATTTGGAGTTCAAGATCAAGATTAACCGTAAGGCACTTTGCCTTCTGTCCCGGAGATCGTGAATCACCCTGATTCACATTCCCTGCTTATCCTTTCGCAATAGTGATATAGAACTCATTTTTATACACCATCACCATTAGATATTGTGATCGGATCATCGGATTTAGTACTGAATATTGTTAAACCAAACGTATCATATAATGAAATTAGAAATTACCGGCTCGGGTCTGACCATTGAGGATATTGTCGATGTCGCCCGCAACAAACGCCCCGTATCACTCCATCCTGATGCGATCAGCCGAATCAGGAGCTGCAGGGCAATGCTCGAAAAAAAGATCGAAGCGCATGAAATCATGTACGGTGTAAATACCGGAATAGGGGAGTTTTCCGAAGTGGTACTCTCCGACGACCAGTTGAAGGATTTTCAAAAATACCTGGTCTACAACCATGCAGCAGGAATCGGCGATCCGGCACCCGAAGAATATGTGCGGGGCGCCATGCTTGGACGGATAAATGTTCATGCACACGGGAATTCGGGTTGCCGCCTGGACATTACAGAAACCCTGGTAGAGATGTTAAACAAGGGCGTGACACCTTTTGTATGCCAGAAGGGATCCGTCGGGGCATCGGGAGATCTTGCCCCAATGTCTCAAATTGCCCTGCTGATGATGGGTGAAGGAAAAGCTTATATTAACGGGGAGCTGCTCGATGGAAAAGAGGCAATGGACAGGGCAGGAATCCCAATCCCCGGACTCAGGGCACGGGATGGATTAGCCATCATTAATGGCTCAAACCTCCTGACTGCAATGAGCGCCATCTTCCTTTACGATGCAAACCGATGGATCA
>CAZTES010000286.1:0-3881 GCA_964612275.1 uncultured Rikenellaceae bacterium | reverse complement strand
AATCGACATAGATAAAATTGCGGGATGGATCGACGGGTTCGGGAGATCCGTCATAGGGTTGTAAAAACTCCGTTTCCAATACAAATTGCCGGTCTTCCAGCATCTTTTTTATGATCATCGCACGCCTGAACATCTCCCTCCTTTCTTCCTCTTTCTTCTCCTGTCTGGCTTTCTTACGCAACGCTCTCCGATCATCACCACTTTCAGTTTGCCCAAAAACACTGATTGCAATAAAAAGAAGTGAAAACAGTACAATATTTCTTTTCATTCGTTGTAATTTAAAGTACCCGATTCACCTACTTATCGTGGAAGACGGTAATGTGTGTACAGCCCATATAGCCTACAGCACCGTCACAAAGAATCTCTACCGGATCGGTTCCTGAAATGTGTGTAATTCTCAACACAAGGTAATCGTTCTTACCTGATTTAAGGTTTGTTCCCAGAATGGGATCCGCCTCAGCATTTTTATTCAACTCAATCGCTGTCTGGTCATTGATATAGGGAATTGTCATATTGGTTGTTGCCAGTACTTCCGTTTCCTGGTCACCTTCTTTAAGGATAAAATCAATCCGGACCTGGCATTCAGAAGGTGCCCAAAAGAGGAGGTCACAACCGAATTGTCCCCTGACAATGTTCCTGTCAAGATAGGTACTCCAGGAGACGGAATTAGTCGGAGATGTGGGATAAATATAATATGAAATGTATTGCCACTCACCTGCCGGTCCCGGTGTTTTCCTGAGCAATCCTTGATCGGATAAATAGTACGTGACCGGTTCTGCCACTTCAAATTTTTTCGCTTCTTTTTCGCAGGAAAAAACAAAGGGGATCAAGAGCAGTAACAGGATATTTTTTTTTGTATTCATAATTCCCTCCAAGTAAATGATATATTATTGATTGATGGTTTTGTGTTACCATCCCTATATTAGCTCCTGCCGGTCAGTCGCTAAAAGCGCCTGGTGAACGAAAAGCAAATTCCCTGATTAACACCCGGGCTGATGACCAGGGCTGTTTTCCTGTTTTTCGATTTTGCTCCCCGGATGAACTGAAACGCCGAAAAGCCAATAGCAACCGCTGAGACTCCTCCCAGTGCGTAACTTATGGCATAGTATTTATTTGCATTGTCTCCTGCCTGATTATAATCTTCTATATTTTCGGCTTTATTTTGATCCTCAATGTACTCATCAGCTTTCAGTTTACAAAGGATCGCTCCTACACCACATCCGATTCCCCCGATAAGCACTCCATCGCGCTGCATCTTAAAATGGTATTTTTTCCCTTCCTCCTGACTGATCTGATCCATAATAATTGCAAGATCCGGATCGATCGGTTTGTTATTGATCGATATGATCTGGACAACAGGGCGGGCAGTCTCCGGCAAGCTTTCAACATCATCGAAAATAGTCCATACGATCCGTTTATTCTCTCCTCCCTGAATATCCTTTCCAACATCACCGGAAACCGATACCGGACGGGTTACCACGTTCATGCCATCAATGAATAAAAGTTCAATTTCATATAATTCCAGGGGGGAGTGGTTCACCAGATCATAGGTAATGATCGTTTCATTCCCTTCCGGGTCGAAATAAAAATTCACATTCTTTACCTGAACCGGTTGAGCCTGTGAAAAAAGATCAAGAGGCAGAATAACCAGAATTAGGGCCAGTATCAGGTTATTCTTCATGAATACAATATTTAATGCAGGCTGAAAATCAATTGCTTATTCAAAAATAAGAAAATAATGTTAGATAAAAATAGAAATTCAAATGTTTAATAAAATGTATCTCCCGGGTGGGTAAAGTTCTATGGTGAACTGACCGTTTTTTTTTAACGGTTCAGAATTTTGTAACTTGCAGAGAAGTTCATCAACCAGATAAAAAATATACTCCGATGATCAACAGCAAAGCAATGCATCGGCTCAAGAGCATGCTGCAGAAAATTATCCTGGTATCCCTACTATTGACTCCCCTGATCCGGGCACCGCTGATAGCACAGAACTGGCTCGCCATTGCTACTCAGAAAGGAAAAGTGGGATTCATTGATGAATCCGGCAGATGGAAGATAAAGCCTGTCTATGATGAAGCAACCGGATTTTATAGCGGGCTGGCAACCGTTCGGTCGGGAGATCTATGGGGTTATATTAACAACCGTGGAGATTATGTGATCCCCCCGGGATTTGACCATGCAGCACCCTTCTACAACAGGCAATTTGCGGTAGTAACCAATGGTAAGGACCAACTGTATATTAACCGGGAAGGAGAGATATTATTCGATGCATCCCCGGATCTGGTCATTTTCTATGAAGATCTGGCTGCCTTTGAGATGAACGGTAAGTTCGGATTCATCAACAAAAACCACGAGTGGGAAATCCTTCCGGAATATGACCAGGTATGGCCATTCCGGAATGGCATAGCCAAAGTGAAAAAAACAGGACAATGGATCTATATCAATAGATTGGGAAAGGAAATGCTTGATGTGCAGCTGGATTCCTACTCATCCGCGGACAAAGCCCTTCTTTTCAAAAAAAGCAAAGACGAACGATGGGGATTTGTCAATTCTGAAGGAGAATGGATCATTTCACCTGTATATGATGATGTAAAATCCTTTTCGGAAGGACTTTCTCCAGTGAAAGTGAATGAGAAATGGGGGTATATCAACATGAAAGGAGAGCTTGTGATTGACCCGGAATATGATGATGCATTTGTTTTCAGCCACTGGCTGGGGTGTGTGGAAGCAGAGGGCAAATACGGATGTATTAACAACCGGGGTGAAAGGGTTATCAAGCCCCGGTTTGAAAACCCCCTCTTTTTTCACTTTGCCGAGGATTTTTTAGGATTGGATATTGCCACCGCCGAAACCCTGGAAGATATTGTCCCGAAGTCTGAGATCACTGTTCCGGAAGTAACCGTTGCCAGTCACGATATCTATGTTCCTGATGACCAGCGGCTTGCATTGGTAATTGGCAACGGAAATTATACACGGGGCGGTTTCCTCTCCAATCCGGAAAACGACGCCAGGGCAATGGCTGAAGTCCTGAAAAGACTTGGATTTGAAACTTTGGTTTATTTAAATCTTGACCAGGTTACCATGAAGCAGGCCATTGACGATTTTGGTAACCGTCTCAGGAGTTTTGATACCGGTCTGTTTTTCTATGCAGGGCACGGCATTCAGGTGAAAGGGTTCAACTACCTTATCCCTGCTGATGCTTCTATGGAAAGTGAAATCGATGTGGAGTATAATTGTGTTGAAGCAGGAAGGGTGCTCAGCAGGATGGAGGAGTCGGGAAGCAGAACCAACATCGTTATTCTGGATGCATGCCGGGACAATCCTTTTGAAAGGAGTTGGACACGGAAAACCCAGGGGCAGGGACTTGCCTTCATGAATGCTCCTTCCGGCTCACTGATTGCCTACGCCACCTCTCCCGGCAGCACCGCTTCAGACGGTCCCGGTAAAAATGGCTTGTACACCTCATCATTGCTGAAGTATATGAACAATTCCGGATTGACCATCCTGGAAGTGTTTCAGAAAGTCCGGTCAGAAGTCCGGGAAAAATCGAACAACAGGCAAACACCCTGGGAATCCACCTCCCTGGAAGGAAATTTCTACTTTAGAAAGTAGACTTTTTAAGGAAAGTTATTGGGTTAGTAGTTAACCCGTTGTGCTATTAAAGTTTTGTCTACAACAATCTATTATAATATCTGATTTTTAAGTATTTAGCTCCGTAGGCCGTGCCTGCCGGCAGGCAGGAGCGACATGTTGGTAGCCTAGGGCTGCCCCCTGACGATAAATGTCAGGGGGCAGCCCTGGGTTTGATTTAATCCAGCGATAACGGGCCAACTGCGATGTTAGGCAAAGGGAAATGGTTACATGGACCGAATATCAGC
>CAZTES010000285.1:0-3912 GCA_964612275.1 uncultured Rikenellaceae bacterium | reverse complement strand
GCCGGCGGTTATTCATAGTTCGAATAGAATGAAATAATAGTGTATAAAAAAGTTCTGCGAAGCAGAACAACAATGAGTAACCCCGTACGGAGTGCGGGGTGGGCAACAGGAAACAAAACTAACCCTGCAGGCCTGCCTGCCGGCAGGCAGGGGTTGAACAATAAAAACTAATGAAATTCATGAACAAAGCCATATTTCTTGACAGGGATGGAGTAATAAACCGCAGCGATGATACATACTATATTCATCGGCCGGAGGATTTTACTATCAACGAAGGTGTGGTTGAAGCATTACTGGAGTTGCAGGAGAAGGGCTATCTGCTGATCATCATCACGAACCAGGGAGGGATCTCCAGGGGAATCTACACCCATCAGGATGTGGAACGACTGCATCGCATCATGCTGGATGAGTTTGAACACCACGGAATCCGGATCGAAGAGATCTATTACTGTCCGCACCACCCCGAACAGGAAGAGTGCCTCTGCCACAAACCCCGTTCACTGATGCTTGAAAAGGCACTTGCCAGGTTTCAGGTCAATCCAGGGAATGCCTATTTTATTGGCGACAGCGAACGGGATGTGGAGGCAGCATCAAGAGCAGGTGTCCATCCGGTAAAGGTGGATTGTAACCAGGATTTGCGATCGGTGCTGGATAGGTTTTAGGAAAAGATGGGGAGAAATGAGAGGTGAGAGGTGAGAGGGAAGGATGAAGGATGCCTTGCCTGCCGGTTCACCCGCCGAAGGAGGGCAGGCAGGAATGATGAATGATGAGTGATGAATGACGGGAGACAGACATGCAGAGACAAGGCACCGTCTTGTCTGATACAAAACAATAACGCATCGGGAATACACGCAATGTAGGGAAGCCCAGATTGGGCGTCTCTATTCTTCCTGCAGGAACGGATAGGTATAATCTTCAGGCGGGAGGAAACACTCCTTGATGGTCCTTGGTGAGACCCAGCGCTGCAGGTTCAAAAGCGACCCCGCTTTGTCATTCGTCCCCGAGCGCCTGGCTCCTCCAAAAGGCTGATGCCCAACAACGGCTCCGGTCGGTTTATCATTGATATAGAAATTTCCGGCTGCATTGACCAGCCTCTTTGATCCCAGCTCAATTGCCTCCCGATCCTGAGCAAAAAGTGCTCCGGTAAGTCCATAAATGGATGTGCGATCCAGCAGATCCATGGTCTCTTCAAATTTATCCTCTTCATAGATATAGATTGTAACGATCGGACCAAACAGCTCTTCAATCATCGTCACATAGCAGGGGTTCTTTGTCAGGATAATGGTTGGTTCGATAAAATAGCCTTTGGATTTATCATACTTCCCGCCAAAAATGATCTCAGTATCGGGATCTTTCCTGGCTTCTTCAATATACCCGACCAGTTTATCAAATGATTTCTCATCGATCACTGCATTCACGAAGTTTGAAAAATCTTCCACGCCACCCATTTTAATTGAATTGAGGTTTGCGGCCACCAGCTCCTTAATACGGGGCCACAGGTTATCGGGAATGTATGCCCGGGAGAGGGCGGAACATTTTTGTCCCTGGTATTCGAATCCCCCCCGTGTAATTGCTGTGGCAACCTGTTCCGGCTTGGCAGACCGGTGTACCATGGCAAAGTCCTTACCGCCGGTTTCACCGACAATCCTCGGATAGGTCCGGTAATGATGGATGTTTTCTCCCATGGTTTTCCAGATGGTATCGAAAACATCCGTTGATCCGGTGAAGTGTATTCCGGCAAAATCGCGGTGTGAAAAGACCTCAGCACCTGCATCGGGGCCGGATACGAGAACCAGGTTGATCACCCCGTCGGGTAATCCTGCTTCCCTGAAAACCTCCATGAGGACCTGTGCAGAATAGACCTGGTTATGTGATGGTTTCCACACCACCGTATTTCCCATCATGGCAGGAGCAGTGGGTAAATTGGCAGCGATGGATGTAAAATTAAAGGGGGTAAGTGCAAAAACAAATCCTTCCAGTGGTCTTTGTTCCAGCCTGTTCCAGGTATTCGGGAATGATTTGGGCTGGTTCATGTAAATCTCGGTCATGTATTGAACGTTGTATCGGAAAAAGTCGATGCTTTCGCAGGCCGCATCAATCTCTGCCTGGAACACCGTTTTTGACTGTCCCAGCATCGTTGCAGCATTGATCATGCTTCTGTACGGACCGGAAAGCAGTCCGGCAGCCTTCAGAAAGATCGATGCCCGAGCTTTCCAGGACATGCTGGCCCAGGCAGGTCTTGCTTTCAAAGCTGCTTCAATGGCCATTTTAACATGCTTCCGGTCACCCTTGTGGTAATGACCCAGAAGGTGTTTGTGATCATGGGGTGGGAGTATCGGAACAAGATTTTCCGTTCTGACCTCCTTCCCATCGATAATCATGGGAATTTCAATCCGGGAAGAACGCATCTTCTCAATGGTTTCCTTCAATTCAGTTCTCTCGGGTGTCCCCGGTGCATAGGATTTAACCGGTTCGTTTTCAGCCAGCGGCACATGATAAAATCGTTGTGACATAACCTTTGTATTTTATTTGAAATTAATAAGTATTCTTATTTAGATTAAATAAACTACAAAATAAATGAAATTTATTGAAAAAAAAAAGAAAGTTAAATGTTATCAGTTAAATGTTAATTGTTAATCGGACATTGGACATTGTGCCGTAGGCACGCCTTCGGCGAAGGTTATTTTTTCATGACCATCGTATGACAATTGATTGACAATTGAATGACCATCGTATGACAATTGCATGACCAACGCATAATCATCGTCCTGACGGCAGGCACTCACCACTCATCCTCTCCATCCCTTACCGATTCAACGTATTCACAACCGTTACACCGATCAGTTTTTCATACCGGAATGCATCGTCATGATGGTAAACATAGACAACATAATCATTTTCTGTCTCGTAGTGATTCCCTTCGAACCAGGAGTTATCAGCCCCGTTTTCCCGGTCCGGAACGAAGATGTATTCGTAATTGTAGAATCCCTGTTTCAGGAGCATGGAAAGCTCGTAGCTCTGGTTTTCCGGGTTATATCTCATTCTGTTTCGATCGTTCCATTCCCAGTTTGAAAGACCTCCAAAGACATAGACCTGACCGTTTTGGGGTGGGGAAAGGTAGGGTAATGTAAAATAGACCCACGCATAATCAGCATCGGTATCCCGGTTTGTCTGTTCCTGCACGTCCACATAGAACCTGCCGTTCAGGTCCTCATGAAAAAAGTAGCTTCCTGATGTTCTGAGGGGATCGGGATGGAGTGCAACGTGATAATAGCCATTCTGAAAATCGATCTCCTTCACATATTCCGATTGGTACCGGAGGCTTTTGAAATCAAAATAGCGGTATTCAGAACCTCCCGGGAAGACGTTCTCAACATCATAGTCGTAAATCAATACCTGGCTTCTGAGGAATGATGGTTTCAGTCCGGTTATGGAATTGTCCCACCGGTTATTCTGGCAGATGGCTACCCGGATGTCCTGGTAAGGATTTCTTACCGGGTATCCCTGGTAATTGATGCTGAAATCGATCTCCTGTCCCGAGTCCCGGAAACTGGTAAACGAAGGTCTTTTTGGAGTGATGGTAATGGCAACCCTGTTTTCTGCCACAGCGAATCGTTGGGAGATAACGATATCCTCCGGATCATTATTCCGGTAGACATGCAGCACATAGTTGCCGGAGTGTTTGAACCGGAAATATTCGTTGGGCAGGATCAGTTCATAATGAATGTACCGGACGGCAGTATTGAAGGAATAATCATATTCCTCAATTCTGTTTTCTGTAAATCCCTCAAGGTACTCCGAAGGAAAAAGGTTGGAAGGTTGCCAGTTTGCATTACAATGAATAAAGGTATAGTAAAAGTCCTGGATATCCTCCCCCAGGTAGTCAAAACTGAACACCAGTTTCTGGTTGCT
>CAZTES010000284.1:0-3914 GCA_964612275.1 uncultured Rikenellaceae bacterium | reverse complement strand
GAACTCTCTTCTTCATCGATCCTGAGCAGATGCTGGTTGTTACTGATGATCCTGGTTTTAACCGTGGTTTTCCGATCACGGTTTTTTATGATCCCTTCAGCAGGGATGTCGTTCTTCTCCAGACGCTGAAGAAAAACTTCTCCCTTATCATCATCACCGATAACCGAGCAGAGGTAAGGGATAGCTCCCATGGATCGGATGTTTAATGCAACATTTGCTGCACCCCCCAAACGGTTTTCATAATTTGTACTGGCGATAATCGGGATCGGGGCTTCGGGGGAAATCCGGTCCACCTTCCCCCACATGTAGGCATCAAGCATTGCATCACCAATGATCAGGATGCGGTAATCCCCGAATGATTTGAATACTTTTTTTATTTCACTGTTTTTCACGGAGTATAAAAATTTTCGTGGCAGGAACAAAGATATATTTTCTGGAGCAATTAATAAAAACCTACAGATTCATTACATCGGATCGACATCAACACTGATCTGAACAGAACGGTAAGGAACAAGCTTCTCAAACTCCCCGATAGAATCCATTACCAACCCTTTAAACTGTGGGGTTTGTTTACTTTTTTCAATTTTAATGAGGATATCTTTGATGTATTTTCTTTGAATCCTGTTAACGATGGGTGCTTCAGGACCCAATATTCTATCACCCAACGTTTTCTTTAACATGAGGGCAAGCTCCAGGGCTGCCTTATCCAGCTTATCACGATCATAATGCTTCAGGGAGATCCGGATCAACCGGCTAAAGGGAGGATAACGGAAAATCTTTCTCTCTTTCAACTGATCCCTGAACATGTGATCGTAATCATGGCGAACCACATCCCGTATAATCGGGTGTTCGGGATTTGAGGTTTGAATGATCACCTTCCCCTGCTTCTTTGTCCTGCCAGCCCTTCCACTTACCTGAGACATCAATTGATAACTTCTCTCATAGGCCCTGAAATCCGGAAAATTCAACATGTTGTCAGCATTCAGGACACCAACAACATACACATTCTTAAAATCCAGACCTTTGGAAATCATTTGGGTGCCAACGAGGATCTGAATTTTACTCTGCTCAAAGTCATGAATAATCCGTTCATATGATCTTTTCTTCCGGGTCGTGTCCAGATCCATTCGTGCAATGCGTACCTCCGGGAAAAAATGAGCGATCTCCTCTTCAATCTTTTCTGTTCCGAATCCTTTGGTTTTCATCATGGAACTTCCGCAATTGCTGCAGGTTCCCGGATTATCGTAACGGTAACCGCAATAATGACAAACCAACCGGTTCATTTCCCTGTGATACGTCATGCTCACAGCACACTGTTTACACCTGGGTATAAAGCCACACTCTTCACATTCGATGAAAGGAGAAAACCCACGGCGGTTTTGGAACAACAATACCTGTTCCTTTTTTCCCAGCGCCTCCTCGATAACGCTCATCAACTGGGGTGTGAAATGAGACCGGATCACCCTTTTCCTGTATGCTTCGTGCAGATTGGCAATGACGATTTCCGGCAGTTCAAGCTTTTCAAAACGTTCCTTTAATTCTACGAATCCGAACTTGCCGGTTTTGGCATTATAATAGCTTTCAAGAGAAGGTGTTGCCGTTCCCAGTACAACCTTGGCGGAATGCATCTTTGCCAGCATGATTGCTGTATCCCTTGCATGATACCTTGGAGCGGGGTCTTGCTGCTTGTAGGTGTTTTCATGCTCCTCATCCACAATGATAAGCCCCAGGTTGGAAAACGGAAGGAACAGGGCTGAACGGGCACCCAGGATAATCCGATAAGAATCCTTTTTTTCTTTCTGGAGCACGTTAAGCCAGATTTCCACCCGTTCGGCATCATTAAGGCGGGAATGGTAAACACCAACCGCTGATCCGAAAACCCGTTGAAGACGTTGTATGATCTGGGTTGTCAACGCGATTTCCGGTAAAAGATAAAGGACCTGATTCCTTGATCTTAACTGCTCTTCGATCAGGTGGATGTAAATTTCCGTTTTTCCACTGGAGGTTACTCCATACAACAAAGTAACATCATTCACCTCATGAGAAACCGCTATCTCCTGGAGAACTGAATCCTGAACAGGAGTAAGCTTTTTCAGATTTGTTGATGTTGTAACGGCATGCGTAAGCCTTCCAATCTCTTTCTGGTATTGAACCATGATCCCTTTTTTCACCAGGGCATTCAGAGCAGCAGTAGATCCATTTGACTCCCTCAGGAAGGTGGCTCTCTCCAATTCCCGGAGCCCGGGATCACTGAAAAAATTCGTTTTGTCAACAAACTTCAGGATGAATTCCTGCTGCCTGGGTGCCCTGCCCAGATTATCCAGCATATCATTCAGTTTATCTTCCGTAATGTCAGGATCCAGGCTGATAAAGGATACCCGTTTTGGCCGGTATCGTTCCATTAATTCCTCTTCGGTAAAAATGGCCCCTTTCAGGATCAGTTCGTTGATCAGTGCTACTTCGCTTTTTTTACCCTGCCCCCGGGTGATCTCCGTGATGCTTGCTCCTTCATTATCAAGACTATGCAGTAACCCTAATGCATCGTCGGACAGAGACTCAATTCGCTGAAAATCAGGATCCGGATATATTTTTGATTCACTTTCAAGCCTCAGCCCGGAAGGGAGAGCTGCTTTCATTACCTCTCCTTCAGCACAGAGATAATATCTGGCGATCCATTCCCAGAATCGATATTGAATCTCTAAAACCACCGGTGATTCATCCAGGATGGAAAGAATATCTTTGGTAGTGTGGTAACCGGGTTTACTGGTATGGATCTTTTTAACCAGTGCAGAATAGATACGTTTGGGTCCAAATTGTACCGAAACCCGCATGCCGGGTTTTATCTTTGTTCTGAATGTATCAGGGATCCTGTAGGTATACAGTACAGGCAGAGAGAGTGGAAGCAATACATCCGCATAGAGTGTCGGCTGGTCCATTAGCCTGAAATTCTGAAGATCAGCTGTCTGTTAATGCAATAGCAGCCAATATTATATTGTAAGAATATCTGCTATCTCAAGCAGCCTATGGTTTACATCCTTGTGAAGTTTGACTGCTTTCCGGAACGGGATCAGGACAATCTTATCGTTTTGTAGCCCGACCATCACACTTTTTTGATTATCCAGCAGAGCTTCGACGGCAGCATAGCCAAGACGACTGGCAACAACACGATCTTGCGCAGAAGGAGAACCCCCGCGTTGTATATGCCCTAATATAGTTACCCGGGTAGAATAATCCTTGAAATCCTCTTTTACCTTTTCTGCTATTTTAAACGCACCTCCTTCGTCATCCCCTTCGGCCACAATAATGATGCTGCTTGATTTTCTTCGCTTGAACCCGGTCTCAAGTGTTTGCTTAAGGATTTTTGCCTGGTCTTTTATCTCCGGGATAAGAATAGCCTCCGCACCGGTAGCAATGCCACTGTACAAAGCAATGAATCCGGCTTCGGCTCCCATCACTTCTACAAAAAACAACCGGTTATGGGCACTGGCAGTGTCCCTGATCTTATCCACGGCTTGAATGACTGTATTTAAACAGGTGTCATACCCGATCGTGTAATCCGTTCCAAAGATGTCGTTATCGATGGTTCCGGGAATGCCGACAAAAGGAATATCATATTCTTCATTAAAGATCCGCGCACCGGTGAATGTGCCGTCACCGCCAATCACAACCACCCCATCAATACCCTGTTTTACCAGTTTATCGTAGGCAATCTTCCTGCCTTTAGGAGTGGTGAACGCTTCACAACGGGCGGTTTTAAGAATTGTGCCACCTTTCTGGAGGATGTCACTGACACTGAATGCTTTCAGTACTTTGAAATTACCATGTATTAAACCCTGGTAACCATGACGAATGCCAATCACTCCCAGTTGATGATAGATCGCTGTACGGGTAACGGCTCTGATTGCAGCATTCAT
>CAZTES010000283.1:0-3923 GCA_964612275.1 uncultured Rikenellaceae bacterium | reverse complement strand
CTTCCGGATGATATTCCAGCTCGATAATCTCATCTCTCAATACCTTTGCCTTCCCTTTCTTGCGATAATGTACACGGTTTACTTCCTTAACGATATATACTGCATTCTTCTTCAGACGGGTTACAAAAAATACCTGTTTCTGTGTCCATACAGCAAATTGGTGATAATAGTTATATGCCTTGTCGAAAACAATCATGCTGTGGGATATTAATTCCAGGCTTTTAAGAAAGTTCTTGTCATGTACTTTGGCTTCCGTGATTTTAATAAACCGTCCAACCGATTGAACTGCATCTATCAGCATATGCACTTTCAAACCACCCTTTTTCTTTCCGTCACCCTTAGGATTACGTCCAACGCCTTTAAGGATGTCACTAAACAAACGAATGGTGGTAGAATCAATCAGAAGAACTTCTTTGAAGGTCAATCCAAAAGTTCGGCTGTCCGACAAAAACGATTGGTATTTTTTCACCAGACTGAAATATAAATCTTCAAAGAACCTGCTGTCCCGGTTGCGTAAACCATCACAGGCTGTACTTTTAGCCGGAGCATTTTTTAAACCCATATGATTGAGCTTTCCTCGCAGAGCCCGCATCCCTTCACATATCTCGGTCATTGAGTCGCACCGGCTGAGAATACCAAACAACATTGTGATCAGGTGTGTCCTGGCCTTGAATGCCTTGTAGTAATAGTCCGTGTTGTGCTTCCTAATCAGGCTTTGTATGTTAACTGCATCAACCAAATTTATAATCTGTTTTAAAATCGGCTGTCCGACAAATTTTATTTCTGTATTTTTACTCATGTTGTAATTTGTTTCCGTAAAAACAAAACTACAACTTGAAGGGGAAACCTTCGGGGAGTACCCTTCTTTTTATTATTTTAGTCGGACACTACTGCTTATTTATATATAATTCGCTTGAGATCAGCATAAAAGTGACACTTTCCTGTCCCGGTTCATGGCATGATTTCCTACAGAATGACTGATGGAAATAAATCGCAACCCTGAATGCCTGCCTGCCATGCCTACGGCAGGTAAACCGGCAGGCAGGGGGTTGAATATTAATTCTTTATAACGAAAGTTCAACCCCATTAGGGTTGATGCCTCCTCGTACATCTTAACCACCGGTTACAACCGGTGGCTACTCATGGTTTTACCCCTGCCGGGGTAATTATAGATTGGTAAAAGGATTTCAAGGTTGGGATCTGGATTAAGAAAAGGAAGACTTTCGTATGACAGTGATAGTACGATTCATTGATTTTATCAGAATAAATTCTTCCTTCGATATTCGTTATTCTATATTGGATATTCGTTATTTCTTTTCCAGATTATCATCAACCCGTCACGCACCGGTAACAACACATTCATGACCCCCGGATCCTTTGTAACCTCTTCGTTGAATGCAAGGATACCTTTTGTGCTCTCATCCATTCCGGATTCCGGATCAAGAATCTTTGCCCCCCACAGTACATTGTCAGCAAGGATGTATCCTCCCGGCCTGACCTTATCGAAAACAGCCCGATAATAGGCAATGTATTCACTTTTTTCCCCATCGATATAGACCAGGTCGAATGATCCTTGAATACCTGGAATCAAAGAAAGCGCATCACCCGTAAGCAGACGAATTCGATCACCCATTCCGGCTTTCTTAATATACGCTGTGCTGATGTCGGAGAGTTCGTCATTCAGATCGATGGTGATCAGTTCCCCTCCTGCCTGAAGTCCTTTTGCCAGGCAAATAGCAGAATAACCGGTATAGGTGCCGATTTCAAGTATCCGCTGAGGTTGAATCATCCGGCTGATCATTTCCAGGATCTTTCCCTGCAAGTGCCCGGCCAGCATGTTTGGATTCAGAATATTAACATGCGTATAGCGGTTGAGTTCCTCCAGCAGGTCACCTTCCGGATCGGTGTGGTTGAGGATGTATTGTTCAAGGTTGGGTTCGAGGTTAAGCATTACTATGTTCTTTTATTAATGCGATAACTGTTGTTCTAAAGTAGAACGAACCTCCCGGTTCGTTTCATCGATCCGGGAGAGCCTGTCTGCCTTTGGCGGAATCGATGTACTGTGTGGTAACGGTTATCACGCTGCACAGTAGAACAAACCTCCCGGTTCGTTAAAATTTCAACGATCAGGGATGATCGTTGTACTAAAATTCTGTAAAACGAACCTCCTGGTTCGTTTGATACTCAGCAACCATAAATAATCCCTACCGGCGAATTATTTCAAATAGGAGCAGTTAAGTATATATTAATGTTGAAAGCCTGTCAAAGTCAAACAGGTCATTGGCTATTTCGAGGATCTGGTTTGCCGAAACCGAATTCACTTTAGCGGCGATCTTCTCCATGCTATCGACGCGGTCGTAGACAAGGTAACTTTTTGCCATGCTGAGCATCAGGCTTTCATGGCTTTCGGCTCCCCGGGCCAGTTGACCGATCATCTGCTTTTTTGCCCTGGAAAGCTGAAGGGAACCGAGCTTTTGCTTTTTTAGTTTGTCGAATTCCCTGTAGGCTAACCGGGTACTTTTATCCAGGTTCTTCTTGTCTGTCCCGAAATAGATGCTGAGCACCCCCGTATCAACGTAGGGTGAGTAGCTTGATTCAACGTTATAAACATAGCCATTCTTCTCCCGTAACGACATGTTGAGCCTTGAGTTCAATCCCTGTCCGCCAAGGATATTATTCGTGAGGTATAATCCGATTCTTCTTGTATCCTTCAGGTCATAGGCAATATTCCCGATAATGCAATGGGACTGGTATGTTTTCTTTTGCACGATCTTTTTTTCAGGGGTATAACCGGTAAATTTTACCCGTCTCTCTATCCTGAGATTTGCTACAACCGGGCTGAAATATTTTTCAAACAGCCGTTTGACTTTCAGGAAAGGGATGTTGCCCACGGAACAGAAAACCATCTGATCGGTATGGTAACTTTCCTGCATAAACCGGAGGATATCGGTTTTCGAGAACCGTTTGATGAGGGAAGGGGTTCCGAGGATATTTCTGCCGATGGGCTGGTTTTTGAAGACCAGCTCTTCGAATTCATCAAAGATCAGTTCTGCCGGATTATCCCTGTAGGAGTTGATCTCATCGATGATCACCTCTTTTTCCCTGGTCAGCTCGCGTTCGGGAAACGTGGAATGAAATAGAATATCACTGATCAGCTCAATGGCTTTCCCGAAATCTTCTTTCAGGTAAGAAGCGTACAAACAGGTCTCCTCTTTGGTGGTATAGGCATTGAGTTCTCCCCCGACATCTTCCAGCCTGCTGAGGATGTGGTATGCTTTCCGTTTTCGGGTTCCTTTGAACAGCACATGTTCGATAAAATGTGCCAGCCCGTGTTCTTTCGATAACTCGTCCCTTGACCCGGCATGGATGATCATCCCGCAATAGGCTACCGGTGAAGCGGTCTGGTGGTGGATCAGCCGGATGCCGTTATTCAGGGTGTATGTCTTGTAATCCATCTACTAAAATTATCGTACAAACGTACGTAAAAATTTTCAAATAGAGAGCTGTTTCAATTGTCAGATTTCCTGTCATTCTGAACTTGGTTCAGAATCTTAGGTTATTGAATTTTAGATTTTTAGACCCTGAATCAAGTTCAGAATGACTTGATTATGTATAAGCCAAACCAGCTCAATTATTCCTGGGAAAATCCTTTGAAAATATCTATTTTTGGTTTAAGTTTGCACACCTTAAACAGGTTGGTGCCATAGCTCAGTTGTCCCGAATTTGTCCAATCCGCCGGAGGGCGGATAGGCTACAAATTCGAGGATCCTCGAAAAACTAAGCGATCCGCGGGAGGCGGATGCAGTTTTTCGGGAGTAGAGCACAGGACTATAAAAGGTTGAAATAATTCGCGATACTTAAAATATTTGGTTGGTGCCATAGCTCAGTTGGTAGAGCACAGGACTGAAAATCCTGGTGTCCGT
>CAZTES010000282.1:0-3945 GCA_964612275.1 uncultured Rikenellaceae bacterium | reverse complement strand
TGTCCATCAGAATCTATGGTAATGGCATACTCATATCCCAGGTCCATCGCCCGTAAAAATCCTTTTTTTATGGCGTATCCCTTCCCTCTGTTTCTCAGGTAATCAACAACATCAACCTTTTCGTTCAAGCCATTTTCCAGCAGCCTTTTCGTTTTATCAGTGGATCCGTCATTTACCACAATGACCTGATGCGTGTACCGGCTAACTTCTTCAATGAGATCCGGAAGGGTATCAGAATTATTGTATGTGGGAATGATCACACAGCACTTCTTTTCCCTGAAAAGATTCTGATATTTCCTTTTTACTTCCATGCTACAAAAATAATCTTATCCCCGGTTTTTCACAGATAACCGGAAAAATTATTTGATCCGAATTCATTATCTTTGGAACCTGTTTTAACGGGTTATCCGTAAAAAGGATGACACAATTGATTGGAAATCAAAAAATCCTGACTCAGGTGGATAGAAACTCAAATGGAAAAGTATGATGTAATAGTCGTTGGAAGCGGACTGGGAGGTTTGTTATGCGGTGCTATTCTGAGTAAAGAAGGGTATAGCGTATGTATGGTTGAAAAGAATGACAAGATCGGAGGGGCATTACAAACCTTTGTCAGGGATGGTGTCAGGTTCGATGTCGGAGTACATTATTTTGGAGGCTTTGCCCCCGGCCAAAACCTTTACCAGCTTTTAAAATATGTTGGGATACATGACAAGTTTAAAGTTAGCAGGCTGGATGAAAATGGATTTGACCGAATAACCTTTTCCGGCGATCAGAATGAGTATCCCCTTTCACAGGGTCGCCACCGTTTCATCCAGAATCTTCTCACTTTTTTCCCGGATGAAAAGAGAGCTTTAACCCGGTACATTGAGAAGTTACACGAGATGTGTGGTTATTTCCCATTATACAATCTTACCAATAATAAGAAAAAAGAACTTGGGGCTAAATTTGAAGAACTGAATGCAAAGCAATTTATTTGTTCAATCACCTCCAACCTGAAATTACAGATGGTATTGGCTGCGACCAATCCTTTGTATGCCGGAGAACCCGAAACGACTCCGTTCTATTTGCATGCCCTGATCAACAATTCCTACATTGAAAGTGCATGGAGATGTGAGGATGGAGGATCACAAATTGCCACTCAACTGATGAAACTGATAAAACAGAACCGGGGAGTCTTTTATTTAAATGCAGCAGTTGAAAAGTTTGAAGGAAAAAACGGGATGCTTGAGTCCGTGGTTCTCGAAAATAAGCAGCGACTCAAAGCTGATCAATTCATATCCAATGTTCACCCCGCCACAACCATGGAAATGATCGATCCGGGAATGATCAGAAAATCATACAGAAAACGAATCAAATCCCTGCAAAATACGACTTCAGCATTTATTGTCAACGCAGTCCTGAAAAAAGGGTTCCTGGAATTCTGGAATTACAACCGGTATCATTACCGTCAAAATGATGTGTGGAATTGCCATCGCTACCGGGAAGAGAGCTGGCCCACGGGTCTGGTTGCTTTTATATCTTCAAACAGAGATCCTGATGGCTATGCAAAGGGAATTACCCTGATGAGTTATATGAATTTTTCAGACGTCAAACAATGGAGCAATACGTTTAATACGGTAACCAGGCCAGGTGACAGGGGCAAAGATTATCTCGAGTTCAAACAGCAGAAAGGGTGGAAACTCATCAAAGCCGCGGAAGAAATTATTCCTGGACTTGCAGAAAATATCGTTTCTTTTACCTCCTCCTCCCCCTTAACTTTTCGGGATTACCTGGGAACAAAAGATGGATCAATCTATGGTGTCATGAAGGATTGCAGAAATCCCCTGCAAACATTCATTTCCCCCCGCACAAAAATCCCAAATCTATTCCTTTCCGGACAAAATCTTGACCTGCACGGTATTCTTGGGGTTACCATCAGCTCTATTCTAACCTGTTCTGAGTTTATGAAATCACGATCACTGATCGATAAAATACTTAACTCCTGAAAATGATATGAAACGCGTTATCAAATGGACAGGAGTTGCCCTGGGAACGATACTGCTCGTAATCATTATCGGATTATTCATCCTGCAGAAAGCCACGACTCTTCCCTTTCCTTCTCCTGTTGATACTGGCATTACGGAGCTGGAAAGAACACAATCCATTGACGGGATATTCAGAATTAAGAACAACTGGTTAAAGAAAAACAATGCCGGGATCTATGAACTCTATACCGAGGGCAGTGCATTCGAAAGGGGGGTGGTTAACGGAAAACTTACGCGTGAACTGATCCATGCACAGGAACAATATTTCATTCAGCAAATTGAACACATCATTCCCTCCAAATTCTATCTTCGGTTCCTGAAAGTTTTTATCAGCTGGTTTAACCGGGATCTGGACAAGCATATAAAGCCTGAATTTTTGAATGAAATCTTTGGTGTTTCGCTTTCAGCTTCCCATGAGTTTGATTATATCGGCAATGCCTACCAGCGAATCCTGAATTATCATGCAGCACATGATGTGGGTCATGCATTACAGGATCTCCAGCTTGTTGGATGCACCTCCTTTTCTGTATGGAATGGTAAATCCTCAGACTCATCACTCATTCATGGAAGGAATTTTGATTTCTACTTCGGAGATTATTTTGCTAAAAATAAGATTATCTCATTTACCAATCCCGATCAGGGATACCGGTTTATGACAGTAACCTGGGGAGGGATGATCGGCGCAGTTTCCGGCATGAATGACCAGGGATTGTCGGTCACCATCAATGCTGCAAAATCTACCATTCCCGGGAAAGCAAAAACACCCATAACCCTCTTAACCCGGGAGATCCTTCAATATGCCAAAAACATCGAGGAAGCTTTTAAGATAGCCAGCACGTCAGAGATCTTTGTTTCCGAATCCATCATGATCGGATCCGCCGAAGACAACATAACAGCCATAATCGAAAAAACACCCGATCAGTGCGCTCTGTTCCTTCCCGACACCAATTTCATTACCTGCACCAACCATTTTCAAGGCGATTGCTTTAAAACCGATAGTCTGAATATTCAAAACATTTCAGAGAGTTCATCCAAATACCGGTCCATGAGGCTAATGGAACTGATAGATCAAGATGAAAGCATCTCCCCGAAGGAGATGGCAGATATTTTAAGAGACCAGAACGGGATCCATGATAAAAAAATTGGTATGGGAAATGAAAAAGCAATTAACCAGTTGGTTGCACATCATTCTATCATTTTTAAACCGGAAGAAAAGAAGGTTTGGATTTCCACACACCCCTACCAATTGGGCCAATACCTTGCATATGATCTGGATGATGTATTTGATAAATATACACCGCTTGCAAAAAACAGGGTAATTATCGATACCAACCTGACAATTGTTGCTGATACTTTTCTGTTCAGCCATGAATATCAGAATTATTTAATCTTCCAAAGCATGCGAAAAGAGATTAACCAAATCATCCGCAGCAAAGGAAAGGGAGACTGGAATTTGGACAAGACAGAGATATTTACCCGATCGAACCCCAATCTTTACCAGGTCTATTCACTGCTGGGCGACCTCCATATGGCACGGAAAGAATATTTGCAGGCTGAACGGTATTATGCCCAGTCACTGGAAAAAGAAGTGGTTAGCTTAAAGGAAAGAAGAGAGATCGTTGAAAAGTTAAACCGTTCCCGGGAAAAGATTAGAAATCTTCAGGTTCCATGATGATTCCGACACAATTTTTCCTTATTTTAACATAAAAAAGATGGTAAATTAATGAACTACGCTATATCAATTCGGAATGAAAGAAGAGGTTAAAATTCCACGGTTTCCACCAGCAAGACTGGTTAAGTGTATCGACAAGATTAAGAATTTCCTGCTGAAAACAGCAAGAAGAATGGTGCCAAACAGTATAGCAGTATTTGAACTCAGTCAATCCGTATGGGTCGCCCGTGCCATTGGTGTAGCCGTTGA
>CAZTES010000281.1:0-3946 GCA_964612275.1 uncultured Rikenellaceae bacterium | reverse complement strand
GCACCCAGCACCGTAATGCCGTTGTTGATGCTGTAATTGCCGGTTACCTGTGAGGTGGTGGCATCGAGCCGTTCGTTAAAGTCAACCATCAACCAGACTGAATCAATCACCTGGATAGCTGTAATATACGGGGCTTCCGTATCGTCTCCGGTAGTGAAATCATTCATATCCCTTACCAGGATCTGGTATTCTGAAGCGTACTGGCTCAAAACTCCGGTGATATTTACCACGCCGGGTGGAAGTTCATGCCCTACGAGGCGGGATTCGTATCGCGAGAAAATGGGCATGGAACCGGTACCATCACTGAAGATATATGAATTATTACCATCGGGGATGATTATTCCTCCTTCGGTAAACTGTGCATCCCTGATCGTTACAAGCATTCCTTCATATTGTTCACCAATCTGGGATACGGTCAATGCGACCGATTCAATGGTCGTTCCGGAACTAAAATTATATACGTAACTGACATCGCCCAGTTCAGTCAGGCTTTGATATTCGCTGACACTCCCGGCAACAAGGATACTGTCGCCAACCTTACCCCGCTGGTTTGCTCCGAACACACACATACCGCTATAGGGGTTTTCTGAGGATTGGATATAAAAGGTATTGTCAAGATTAGCGATCAGGATACCGGAAGTAATAACATTCTGGGAAGATAGCGGACTGGAACTTCCGGTTCCCTGAATTGCCGGTATAGTCGTTAACTCACCAGGAGCAATATCTTTTGGAACGCGATACGATCCATGAAGAGTACTTTCATTTGTTCCATCGGCAGCAACAATCTTATAATAGAGGTATTCATTTTCTGAAAATCCTGTCAGATCCATGTTCCCGGTGTAGACATCACCTGAAGATGACATGATGGTCTCCTGGGCTTCGGAATCATAGGAATCACCCCAGAAAAGGGTAACACCGGTCAGGGTGAGGGTGGAGGTAATCTGTACACTGATTTCTGTCGACTCTCCGCTTACCGGGTATGCAGGATTCATGGTCATCTCACCGATGGAAATGTCCGGTACCGGATCGCTATTCCATATCAGATCGCCAAATTCGGGGTAGTCGACAAACGGATTCCTGTTTTGCTGTGATTCCCAGATTCGTTCGTTTCTCCGTCGCTCAAAATCGGTTGGTGGAAAATCCCGGTTCCATTGCAACAGGGTGGACAACTTCCCGTGTTCCGGTAATGGGAATGTATTCAGGGCATCGACCGCTTCGAGGTCCAATTCATCATTCTCCCCTTCATAGCGAGTTGCCATGTAAAAGATGATCCGGGCAACCTGTCCCTTTACTGCATTGGAAGGTTCCCACTGGCTGGAAGTAAAATAGGTTCCCAGTGCCTCTGTTACTTCCGTACCGGTTGCAGAGCATTCATCAAAATCGAGGTTGCTTTTGAGGATATTCACGGAAGCGTCCGTGGGGCGAAGGTTGAACGCATCTCCATCCATTGGCCTGATACCTGAAAAATTACCGTGCGATTTCGCCCAGACATGTTCCCGGTTGATATCATTGGCCCCGGTTCCATAGGTGTCGGCATCCTGCGACCGCTGGGTATAAAACAGGATCACGTTGCTCTCATTCAACGGATCGGCATCGGAATAGTTTATGATATATTTTGCCTGTGAATACGAAAAATCGACATGCCCGCTGATGATATCGTTCAGGACCGATTTCAGTTCACTGCCGTTTTTCCCATCCGTTCCGTTGTAATAGCCTGCCGGCTGTGCAAACAGTGTCAGTGGAATGATCAAAACGATAACAAAAGGATAGAGCTTCTTCATCTGGTTAAACGGAGTTATAACAAATTAGAAAAGGAATTGCAAAGATAAATTATATCTTCTGCCCAGGCCAAAGAATACGGCGGAAGATTTTGCATCAAAATCGTTATAGGTCTGATAATTATAGGGATCATTATTCTGAGCCGTTGCGATGTATCTCTTATTCATCACGTTCAGCACATTCACCCTGATCTGGCAGCGGTAATCCTTGATCTTAAAGCTGTAGCCTGCATGCAGGTCGAACAGGAGGTAACCGGGTATTTCCCACGAGTCCCTGGGGGGGCCATGCTTTTCGGTATCTTCGTCATACCATTCATAGGAATCGGGTGAACCATCGAGGGTGATGGGATCAAATTCAGCATAGTAATTGGTAAAGAAGGTAAACTTGGGTTTCAGGTAGGCTCCTTTGAAGGGCTCGATACGTAGCTGTCCGGCGACCTGGGTCTGCGCAGAATTCCCGACATGTACACCCTTGGCATCAAAGTATTGTTTTTTTACCAGCTGCCGTTTGTCGTCATAGATCCTCACCGTATCTTCGGAGTTCCAGCGCCAGTCACCCAGAGAGACCAATCCTTCAACGTCAAGCCAATCGGTGATTCTAAAAATATAGTCCATTTCTATTCCCTTGTGCAGGGCATCCATGCCGTTGATGTTGACCGATTGTTCTTCGAACTCACCGGGGGATATCTCGACGGATATTCTCGAGGCAGCATCTACCGGCTTGTTTCTCCAGGTGGTATAGTAGCCGTTCAGGTTGAAGGATACGTGCTGGCTTTTGAATGAATATCCCATTTCGATGGCTTTCACCTTTTCATTTAAAATCTCGCGGAAGAGGGTGTTGTCAAAGTCGAAAACGTTATTGAACCTGGGGGCTTTGCTTAGATAACCGGCATTGAAAAACAGGTTCATACGGGAGGTAAGGTTATAATTTGCCCCGCCTTTAATGGTCCACCCGGGCAGCTCCTTCCATTGGGTTTCGGGCTCCAGCTTGAAGTAGTCTATTCGTTTATACGCCGAGTAGGCACCGGTCAGGTTAATGAATGCTGACAGGGAGGGGGTAATATACTCTGTCTGGAAAAAGATTCCTCCCCACCGCACCAGTCCAACGTTGTAATAATTGTTTTTATCTCCTTCGTACAACATGTGTTCTGCCGGATTGCCCAGGTCCATATTTTCGTCCGTAAAGTCTGAAATGGCATAATCGGCCCCCAGCAGGTCATAGATCGATTCAAAGTGCGTTCCCTTGTAACTGCGCAGGTCGATCCCTCCCGACAGTGAAATGTCCTGCGTGGGGTTATAGTTCAGGGTGGAGAGCAGTCCGTACCAGAAATGTTCATTGGTTAGTTTCCGGAGGTGGTTGGTTGCGTAATGGAGTTCGGGATCATAAAAGGCATTGATTGAAAATTCGCCGATGTTTCTGTTGTATACGTTCTGGAAGCTTTTCAGTCCGAGTGAGTCGAATGCGATGGTTCCTTTTTCACGGATACCCCCTCCTCTTCCGATGGAGAGGTAGGCAATGTTTGAAACGTACAGTCTGTCGCTGACTTTCCAGAAATCTTTTAGTGTGATCTGGGGTTTGTGGTATTGATTTTCACGTTCACTGATCGGTTTAGATTCGGCATCCGGATTGTTTTTTGTCCTGGCAAGGTATCCCCAGTGTTGGTTATACCGAACCCCCCTTTCGGGCCAGGTTTCAATATCTTCTTCGGGGACTCCCAGGTCACGGGCGATTTTCGCATCATAAAACTGAATGGGTAATTTATAGGATCGTTGTCCGTGTTTTTGCGGGGCACCGTACACCGATGCAGAAACGATATGTTTCCCAAGTTTCTTATCCAGTTTCAGGTAGTAGAAAAATCCTTTCGTCCAGGTTTGATCGACCCAGCCATCGCCGCGTTTATAGGAACCGGCAACGCTTATTCCCCATCCCCGTGAGGTTTGTCCGGAAGAGTAGCCAAAGGATGTTTCCAGGTAACCGTCGGATCCCACCTCCTGTTTGACGTTACCTTCTTTTCTTGAGTCAAGGCCTTTGGTGATGATGTTGATCGTACCGCCAACGGATGGCAGGGCCAGCTTTGAGGCTCCCAGTCCCCGCTGAACCTGGATGGAACGGGTAACGGCATCCAGCCCGAACCAGTTAGACCAGTACACGTGACCGTTTTCCATGT
>CAZTES010000280.1:0-3947 GCA_964612275.1 uncultured Rikenellaceae bacterium | reverse complement strand
GTCCTTGGTGTAGGATAATCGCCAACACTTTCAGTATCTCCAACGGTTACATTCAATCCGTTGTATGCTGTAAACGTCAGCAGGTTAATACCCCTGATGTAAACAGAAAGGTTGCTCATACCCACCCTGGAAGCAAACCTGGTTGGTATCCTATAGGATAGGCTTACATTCCTCAGGCGGATATAGGATGCATCTTCCAGCCACCGGTCGGTAGGTCCCGGGTCAACATAATTAACATCCAGCTTTGGGATATCGGTAATGTCTCCGGGCTGTTTCCAATATTCCATTTCAGACGCTGACTGGTTTGCTGCTCCGGAGGCGCCTCCATTCAGCGACATGTCATTCAACAGATCCCGGTAAATCTCTCCTCCGTATTTATAATAGATAAGGAATGAAAGAGTTAATCCTTTATAGCTGACGGTATTGTTAATTCCGCCGTAGAAATCCGGAGAATAGATGGGATTGGTGCCCTGTACCTTTATTTCCGCGTTGTTATAATCGAAGGTGGCTTCTCCTGTCTCTGTATAGTACATCGGTGCACCTGTTGCCGGATCAACTCCTGCATAAGAGGGCATGTACCACTGGTAAGCAGGCTGGCCTTTTATGTGGGCAACCCGGTTACTCAGAATAAGTGTATCGGAAGCACCGGACAGTGAGATAACCTCGTTATTGTTCCTGGTAAAATTGATCGAAGATGTCCAGGTCAGGTCACCCCTTTGAACATTTACAGTGGTTAATGTTACTTCCACACCGTTGTTCTTAATTTCGGCAACATTATCAATGATATCGGTATATCCTGATGTCATGGAAATGGGTCGGTTTGTAATAAGATCTATAGAACGGATATCATAATATTCCACAGTTCCGGAGATCCTGTCATTGAACAATCCGAAATCAAGTCCGATATTGGTCTGTCCGCTCTGCTCCCATTTCAGGTTTGGATTGCCTGGATTATCAATAACAGAACCGGGATTTGCTGCTCCCGGAAGGTTATAGGCACCACCCGGGCCATAGGTATTTCTCCACTCGAAATCACCGGAATTCGGATTACCGGTAATTCCGTAACTGGCTTTTACCTTCAGGTTTGAGATCGCCTCAATATTCTGAATAAAGGATTCTTCACTCAGGGTATATCCTGCACCAAAAGCATAGAAGTTACCCCATCGGTTCCCTTCACCGAAACGGGAAGAGCCATCCCTCCTGTAAGAGCCATGCACAAACAACTTATTGCTGAAGGTGTAGTCTGCCCGCGTAAAAATGGAAACCAGGGTATTACCATAATAATCATAATCAAGCTGTCCAACGGATGTCGCCTGGCCCGCAGCAAAATTGTTAATGGCATCCGTCCCGAATGTCTGGGAACCGGCCTCGGATTCCTCTGCTTCATACTTATAAGATTCTGCTCCGGCCAGGACTTTGACACTATGGTTGTCATTAATATCATACGTATACTCAGCAACAGCATTGTAATTTGATGTCAGGTTCTGGCGCCACTGTTGTTCTGTATCCCCACCCTGGGTTTCGGCCAGCAGGTATTTCGACATCGCTTCCTTACTTTTGTAATACCTGAAATCATAGGAAACAGATCCCCACAGCTTCAGGTTCTGAATGGGCGAGTAATTAATACGTAAAGAAGGTAATGTCCTGTACTCCTCAAACCAGTTCTCATTAATATTAGCACTGGCCACCGGGTTGTGGTTTGCATTGCTGGGAATATCAAAATTATATCCCAATCCGTTATACTGCAACGGTGTATTTTCATCTGCATAGGGAGATTCCAGGGGTGATGTATTGAAATGACCGGAGAAATTACCTGACCGGCCGGTTCCATCCACAACGTTTTCACGATTTACAGAACCGAATACTCTCAAATCGAAATTCAGTTTATCGTTAACGTTGTGTGTAAAATTTGCCCGTCCGGTGGTTCTTTTGAAATCGGTTCCGATAACGACCCCTGTTTCATTAAAATGTCCGAATGAAATATAAAAGGTGGTCTTTTCCGATCCACCGTTTGCTGAGAGTTCATAACTCTGAACTACTCCTTTTCGGGTAACTTCATCATACCAGTCCGTATCGTAATAATCACCTCCTAAAGGAAGGTAGTATGCACCTGCAGACACGTCATCAGGGTTTAGCCCTCCGTTTATAGCCGCCTCCCTGTAATATTCGATGTACTCAGCTCCATTCAACAACCTGAAATCTTTTGGATTCTCAATACTTGTAGTTCCATACTGAGCATTGAAGTCAAACTTCGTCTTTCCGGCTTTCCCTTTTTTCGTTGTAATCAGGATAACTCCGGCTGCGGCCCTGGATCCATAAATGGAGGTTGCAGCCGCATCTTTCAGGACTGAAATCGATTGAATATCCGAAGGATTAAACGCATTGAAATTGGATGCAGGAATACCGTCGATAACATACAGCGGCGGAGATCCTCTGAAAGAACCCAGGCCTCTGATCAAAGCGGATGCAGAACTCCCAGGTTGTCCGTCAGTTTCTGTTATCAGAACTCCGGCGGCCCGGCCTTGCATCAGGTTTGTGGTGCTCTGTTGCGGCACATTTGCAATTTCTGCAACATCCACTGAAGTCAGGGATCCGGTAAAAGCTTTTCGTTGTGTCTCACCATATCCAATCACAACGATCTCATCAAGATATTCAGATCCCTCTTCCAATGTAACATCAAGGGTGGTTCTGGAACCAACTACGGCTTCAAAGGAAACGTACCCCACAAAGGAAAAAACCAGCGTGGCTTCTGGGTCATCTACTGTAATGGAGTAACTCCCGTCAACACCCGTAATCGTCCCCGTAGTTTCGCCCTTAACGGTAATATTCACACCAGGTAAGGACTCTCCATCCGCAGCAGAAGTAACCGTCCCAGTAATGGTCTGCTGCGCAATGACAAGCTGCGTAAGAAACAGCATCTTTAAAAAACAAATGAAAAGAAGTTTTTTCATAATTTTCAGGGTTAAAATGAATAACGAAATAAGTTAGTATATATGATGAATGAGGCATTCACCTGCCACATGAATTGCACGATATTTCCTATAAAGTTACGGAATCGGAAAGTCGAAGGAAAGCGGAAGGAACAAAGAAATATATTATATCAGAAATATTCTGAAAATTTCTGATTATCCATTTGAATTTCATATATTTGATATGAATTCTATCCGAGTAGTCATGACCACATCCAGCGCGAAAGTATATGCCGAGCGAGTCGGCAGAATTCTGGCCTATCTAAAAGAACAAAAAATACCTCAGTGTGAAGTTGAACAAAGGATTAATTATACCTCACTGAGCAAGGCAAAAAATTACAACCGTTACCCTCAAACTGTAATTGAAAAGCTAACCCGGGAAGAACTATACAATCTTCTTCTGAAAGAGTTCGGGTTAATGTATGACGAAAACACCGATTCGGTAGTTCAGCTAAAGGGAGATATCAGGAAAACCAGGGATGAAAGTACGCTTTACTACATCATGTATTATTACGCTTTTTTACGACAGACTGTAGGAAAAGCAATAGTAAAAATCATCAACATGAACCGGGTGATCATGGATTACCGGTTATATGAACACTGGGAAGGCACATGTCAGGTAATTGAGAATTACACCTTCATGATGATGGAAAAAACCGGTGAAGTAACACCGGTCCAAAAACTCGTCTGTCTCTTTTCAGGAACAAAAAAAACCGGCAGGCCGATTTTACTGGGAACATACAGCACGATTAAGCGGGATGGTATTCCAGCAGCCGGGAAGATCCTGTTCGAAAGGGTATATGATAAAAAGTCTCTGAATAAAAAGATCAAGAGCGAAACAGACCCCCGGATTGCCTTTTACCTGATGAACCAGGTGATGGTAACGGAAACATTTACCCCAAATAATCTGGATGATCTACACATCTGGTTTAAGCTGGTAAACCGGTTTGCCGGTCAATACTACTTCTTTTACCCAAA
>CAZTES010000279.1:0-3957 GCA_964612275.1 uncultured Rikenellaceae bacterium | reverse complement strand
ACTCTCTTTGCGTTCTCTGCGAGTCCTTTGCGTTCTTTGCGTGAAAAAAAAACCGTAAAGCCCGCAAAGAATGAAATTCACATTGTTTGATCATTTTGCGCTGGTAAAATTATTACTTTTGCGGCTGGTATGGAAAAAAAGAGTTTACTGGCGCGGTTTTTTATCTGGCGTATAAAGCATATCAGTCAGCGTCAATTGATTTACATCCTGAGCTTTGTTGTCGGGATCATCAGTGGATTGGCAGCTGTCCTGCTTAAAAACACGATATATTATACCCATGTCCTGCTGACCCGTGGATTTGATGTCGAATCAGAAAGCTACCTCTACCTGGCCTACCCGTTGTTTGGTATTCTGATCACAGTACTGTTTGTCCGGTATGTTGTTAAAGACAACATTGGACACGGAGTTGCCCGAATTCTCTATGCCATTTCAAAAAAGAACAGCATTCTGAAACCACACAACAACTATTCTTCTATTCTTGCCACAACTATCACGATTGGATTCGGAGGGTCCGTGGGTTCAGAAGCACCGATTGTCCTGACCGGTGCGTCCATCGGATCTACCATTGGAAGACTTTTGCGGCTCAATTACAAATCGATAACCCTGCTGGTAGGTTGCGGTGCGGCAGGAGCCATTGCGGGAATTTTCAAAGCGCCCATTGCCGGGATCGTATTTACCCTTGAAGTGCTGATGCTTGACCTTACCATCTCATCCATTGTCCCCCTGTTGATCTCCTCTGTTACCGGAGCCACTATCGCTTTCTTTCTGATGGGTAAAGAGGTTCTTTTTTCCCATCACCTGACCGAACCGTTTATCCTGAACAATATTCCCTTTTATATCCTCCTGGGGATCTTTGCCGGGTTTCTTTCTCTCTATTTTACACGAATGACCATGTTCATCGAGTCGTCCTTTGGGCGGATACAGAACCCCTATATCAAACTCATCACCGGAGGCATCACATTGGGCATTCTGATTTTCCTTTTTCCTTCCTTTTATGGGGAGGGTTATACTACCATTACAGCCTTGCTGAATGCAGATACCGCCAGTGTGGTTGAGAATAGCTTTTTCTACGTTTTGCGTGACAATTACTGGTTAATCCTGGGTTACCTTGCACTGATCATGGTTTTTAAGGTAGTGGCCATGTCGGCAACAACAGGCGGCGGTGGTGTCGGGGGTATTTTTGCCCCTTCCCTGTTCATGGGAGGCATTGCCGGATTCTTTTTCGCCCGGTTCGTGAACGGTTTTGAAACAGTACGCCTTACCGAAAGCAATTTTACGCTTGCCGGGATGGCAGGACTCATGGCAGGTATTATGCATGCCCCACTGACTGCCATATTCCTGATTGCAGAGATCACCGGCGGATATGGTTTGCTTGTTCCCCTGATCATAACATCAACTGTTTCGTTTATGACCATCATGTATTTTGAACCGCACTCTATCTATACAAAGCGGCTTGCAAAAAGAGGCGAGTTGATCACACACCATAAAGACAGGGCCATCCTGACCCTGATGAAATGGGACAGAGAGATTGAAAAAGATCTGAAGACCGTTCGCCAGGATGACACCCTGGGTGAGCTCGTAAAACGGATCGCAAAATCGAAACGAAACCTGTTTCCGGTAATTGATGAAGAAAATCACCTGATAGGGGTGGTCCTTCTTGATCACGTCAGGGACATCATGTTTAACCGGGAGATGTATCATGATACCTATGTCCGTGATCTGATGGTCTCCCCGCCAACCTATGTATTCCTCGAGGATCCTATGGAAATCGTAATGGAGAAGTTCAGGAAGAGCAATGCATGGAACCTGCCTGTTCTGGATGGAGATCAATACATTGGTTTTATCTCGAAATCACGGATCTTTTCCGCCTACCGGAAAGTACTTCAAAAACATTCGGAAGAGTGAACCATTGCCCGTCCGGGAACTCTGATGCTATTGTTGGTGCAAAAAAAAAGGACTTCCTAAAAAGCCCTTTACAGGCTATCTTCTGAGATAGCCTTAAATGCATCTTCTCCCGGTGGTTACGACATATGTTTTACATTCAGCCCATACAGGATGATGAACAGAACCGGGAAGATTAATCCGATAAAAGCGAAGAAACCGCCCAGAAAACTGCCAAATCCAACTAAAATGAAGGAGACAATTACTGGAGCCAATTCTCCGACAATGTAAATATAATACCCCGTTTTCTTCAGATTCCACATCCAGATAACACCCAAGAGGCATACCAGTGCTGCCAGAATACTAACAATACCTGTCGTGGATGCATAACTTAATGATTCTTCGACATATTCAGTTCCGGGTATTTCTTCATACCCTTGAACCGACTCAGCAGCTTCCATAATCATGTTACTGGCGCCTTTTGCGAAAAGGGAAATAAGCCCCTGAATGATTTGAATACCAACCCCGATAAAGCTCAGGATGCAGAGAACAGTAAGAAAAGTTGGTCTTTCCTGTGCAGGAGCTGCCTGCTGTGGTTGTTCAACAGCTTCGGCTTTTGGTTCTTCCTTTGGTTCAGCTTGTTGCTCTTCCATGGGTTCTTTTTTTTCTTCTTCTTCCATAATGTTAATTTTATTAAGAGATTAGGTTGCATGAATAGGTTAAATGTAAATATGTTTTTTTTTAAATCAAAGAATTCTCTTCCGAAATTCTTATGAATACTGTAAATTTGAGCTCTGTTACACGAAAGAACTGTTATTCATGAAAAGAGATTCAGAGATTTTCAACCTTTTGGAAAAGGAGTATCAACGTGAGTTGAACGGAATTGAATTGATCGCTTCAGAAAATTTTGTAAGCCCCCAGGTGCTTGAAGCCATGGGCTCGGTACTTACCAATAAATATGCAGAGGGGTACCCTGGTCGCCGGTATTACGGAGGTTGTGAAGTGGTGGATGAAACCGAACAGTTAGCCATCGACAGGGCAAAGGAGCTGTTTAATGCTGAATTTGCAAATGTTCAACCCCATTCCGGCGCACAGGCGAACGCGGCCGTATTCCTCACTATTCTTGAACCCGGTGATACCTTCATGGGACTCGATCTTGCCCATGGGGGACACCTTTCACACGGATCACCGGTAAATCTGTCCGGTATTTTATACCGGCCGGTTGCCTATGGTGTGGATGAGAAAACCGGGCTGATCGACTATGACAAGATGGAAGAGATAGCCAGGAGAGAAAAACCCAAAATGATCCTTGGCGGAGCATCAGCCTACTCCCGCGAGTGGGACTATAAACGCATGAGGGAAATTGCTGACGGCGTTGGCGCCCTCCTTATGGTTGATATGGCACATCCGGCTGGGCTAATTGCGGTCGGACTGCTTGATAATCCTCTTGAATACGCTCATATTGTTACCTCCACAAACCATAAAACCCTGCGAGGACCCAGGGGTGGATTTATCCTGATCGGCAAAGATTATGAAAATCCCTGGGGCAAAGCCACAAAGAAAGGCGATATCCGGATGATGTCCTCACTGATCAACTCGGGGGTCTTTCCGGGAACACAGGGAGGGCCTCTTGAACACATCATAGCAGCCAAAGCCGTTGCCTTTGGCGAGGCATTGGAACCTGAATTTAAGGAGTACCAGCAACAGGTGCAAAAGAATGCACAGGTCATGGCTCAGGCATTCATTGACCGCGGTTATCATGTGGTTTCCGGTGGGACAGATAACCACTCCATGCTGATTGACCTGAGGACCAAAGTTCCTGAAATTACGGGTAAACTGGTCGAAAATACTCTTGTGAAGGCGGATATTACCGTGAACAAGAACATGGTCCCGTTTGATTCACGATCGCCTTTTCAAACATCGGGCCTCCGACTGGGCACTCCGGCAATAACCACCAGGGGAATGAAAGAGGAGCATATGGAACCCATCGTAGATCTGATCGACCGCGTTATAATGAACATTGAGGATGAAGAGAATTTGGTTGCAGTGAAAGAGGATGTGCATAAACTGATAAAA
>CAZTES010000278.1:0-3977 GCA_964612275.1 uncultured Rikenellaceae bacterium | reverse complement strand
CTCTACGTGGACAATGAGGTGGGTGCTGCCGGTGCCACCGGTCGCGGTGAGGATGTAATCAAATCGTGTGCTACCTACTACATCGTCCTGAGGATGAAAGATGGCCGCTCTCCGCAACAGGCGTGCGAGGATGCCCTGCAGATGATCATCGATAAGTACAAAAAGGTGAACCCGGAATTCTTCCCCGGCGAAAAATTTGTCGCCATTAACAAAGCCGGCGAGCTGGGATGCGCCACCATGAGGGGCAGGGGAAACCCGCAAATGTCCGTGATGAATAAAAACGGATACAGCCGTTACGAGGGAACGGTTGTAGTAAAGAGTTAAAAGTTATAAGTTAATGGTTAATAGTTTTTTTTAGTTATTCCTCAACAAGCCTGACATTATCTGCCTGGCTACAAACCCCCTGAAAAAATGTAGCAAAAGGATTGTAACATGTTGTGATTTGAATAAAAAGAGTGTCTGTAATGGATGCTCTCTTTTTTAATTATATTTACATAACCAACAATTTCCTAGGTGTGTAAATTGGATTAAAAATAATTATACAGACTCAACAAAATCAAAATGAAAAGGGCTATTTTAACATCAATTGTTGCACTATTTTCTATTGTAATGTTTGCACAACTTAACTCTGGTGGTAAAGTTTTCGTTACTTTTAAAGAGACAGAGGGGGAAGTAAATAGTAATGACACTGCTGCTGTAAAAGATCTTAGGGGTTATTTAGAAGATAAAACAACCCTTCTAATTGTTGATTCAGCAGATGACGCCGATTTTATTTTTATCCTATCAGTTTACCAGATTAACATGGGAAATAGAAAAGGAAAGGTGGATATCATGGATAATAAATCCAAGAATATGATTTTTGAATCAAAATGGGAAAAAGGAACTGGCAGTATTAATTACCGCTGGAACCATTCCTTGCATGCAATGTCAAAAGTATTTAAGAACCAAATATTTAAAGCGTATCCTGCAATTGAGAAACAGGAATAAAGGTGTTCAAGTTACTACCTATATACAGCTTTATTTGAAGATTTGTTTCAGTAATGTTACAGTAGGATAGAAATAAATAAAGCATAAAAAACAAATAGTTAGTCCTAAATGCTTTAATCTTGGTTGCCCTGCTCCCGAACATTCAACGAAATCAAAAATTCCGGAACGTTCGGAACAGGGAGAGTTACTCGCCCCACCGGCGTGTATTTCTTCAGGTATGTTCATGATAAGTATTTACAACCCCGGATGCCTGCCTGCCGGCAGGCAGGGGGTTGAATACCAGTGTCTTAAATGAGAAAATTCAACCCCTTTAGGGTTGTAATCTCCTCGTACGTTTTAACCACCGGTTACCACCGGTGGTTATTCATTGTTCTACCCCTTCGGGGTAAATTTAGATGGTTAAAACTAGTTTCGGTAGATGGACCTGGTATATAATCTGCCTTCAGATATTATTACCGAAATTGTGAAGTATTACACAGCGACGGCGTGCGTAAGCCTGAAGTGCAAGTTCAATACTGGCTACAAACCACATCCGTCAGACCGTAACCAGCGGTCAGACGGTTTCTGCAGCATTATCAGGCTGTTAAACGACCAAACAAAATATTGGCCATTGCATGAATTTAAATCTGTAAGTTCCGGTCCATGATAAGTCTTCCCTTCGATCAAAGTTTGTAGTTGGACCGGTTTTGTTACGTCAATCAAATTTGGGGGTGTATCAAAAGTGATTTTTCTCACGCTACGCCGCAAAGTGTCCGCAAAGAGAAATTGAATTAAAATAGGAATAGACAGAGATATACATCCTTTGCGTTTCTTTGCGTCTTCTGCGAGATTCTTTTCTTTTGTACTTTTGATACACCCCCCTAAAGACAGGTCGTCCTGATGGGACTATTTCTGACGGATAGGAATTTCCGTTTCTCACTATCGGTCAGACGTACTAAAGCCGTCAGACCGTACTGCACGGTACCGTCTGACCCATCACGCGTCTGACGGATAGGATTCGCGTTTCTTTTCATCGGCCAGACCCCACCAGTAAGTAATCAGATCATACAAGCAAGATACAGTGATACGATGACTGAGTGAGGACCTTATTGGCGGTGGAAGGTCATCGTATCACTATGTTCACAGACACCGTCAGGTTTGGCAAACCCTGACGGGTCTTTCTAACCGTCAGTCGGTATTCGTCTTGTTATTCACGGCTTACTGTAAAACGAATCCCATTCCGGGTGGCTCTGGTTCGATTCAACGATCCAGGAGAGCCTGTCCGCTGACTGGCGGAATTGTTTTACTGATTGAGAGAAATAATATCCCCCTTGTGCGGATGGTTGTGGTAAGGAGAAGGGGGGTGTGGTGGTTTGCGCATAAGCAGGGGGATGAATCGATGGTGTAACAGTTATATGAATCCAGGCCTGGTATCTCCCGGTCCATGGTGGAATTTCCCGGTGGAAAATTCGGTTTTCAGTTCTCTGTTTTCGGTTTTCTGTTAAAAATTTTTTTCTATTTAACGTCTGTAATCTTCCGGTCCATGAGAAGTCTTACCTTCGATCAAAGTATGTGGTTGGACCGGGGTAGTTCTATCAATCAAATTCCCCGGGGTTACAAAGCCCGGGCTAAAGAAGGTAGTACTTAAGACGGTTCCTGGTTTTTGCCGAAGCGCAAGGATAGTTCTCCTTAGCCTTTTTCCAAGCATCTTAACCGAGCATCCAGTACCCCCGCCGGAACGACTGCGTCCTTTTCGCCCGGATGGACTCCGTTCGTGCGGGCAGTACCGAGGACCCGTTTCTGCTCACCACTTACAACTCACTTCTCACAATCTCTTGTCCTTCCGTCTCAAACAATCATCTACAGCGAATCCGTTTCCGTTTGAACCTCAGCCTGGAAAGGTGGAAATGGATAGGTATCCGGTGTAACCAGTGTTCCACTGCTAAAGGTGAGCGGGAAATCGGTCCCGGGATCGAAGATGATCTCAACCAGGGCAGCCTTGTACCCGCTGTCGGGTTTTGCAATGTACACCGCATAGCGTCCGTTTTCCGCTATCGCCATCTCCTCTTTCTGCCATGGATTTCCGACAACATATTTACGAAAGTCCCTGCCCGTCGTGTTGACAGCTTCCCACTTATTGATCCGGTAATCGTTTTCAGGGGCAACATGCATGTAGATGGTATCGTTGCTGATGCTCCAGTCGAAATCCGGGATGTCCGTACCGGTAATGACCCGTTGATAAAATGCAATCAGGCTGATCGGCTGAAAGGCTCCTTCCAGTCCGTGATTCCCGTTTGGGACATAATAAAGGTAACTGTCACCCATCAGGGCATCCCAGTAGAACTGCCATGAATCGTTCACAAAAAACTCATCGCAGGTACCATTGACAATATATTTCGGGATGGTCAGCTGATCGACAAAGGAATAGGGTCCGACCATATCGAGCAATTTCCTGAATTGTGTGGAATCCATCCAGCTCATGATGCCCTCATCTACATAGTCATTAACAGCCGGGGACCATTCACCATAACACTGCCAGTGGTGCCTGAACGAAGGGATGATATTCAGCATGTCAATGACGATGGGCGCTATGCCCATGACCCGGTCATCCACCGCGGCGGTGGTCCATGTGGTCCATCCTCTTTTGGAAGCACCGGTGACAAAGAAACTGTCAACAGGGTTGTCTTCCCGGGTGCTTATTTCCTGGACCACATCCATCGCCCTGACCACAGCCCGTGTCATGGGGAACCGGACAAGCCACTCCAGTTTCTCCTCTGAAGCACCGCTTTCCAGGTATTGTCTCCAGCCATAGGCGGTCAGGTCGTCCTCGTACCGTCCTTCTTTGTCATCACTCTTGAAGTCAATGGGTTGAAAAGGAATGTTGGTTACACGGGATACGATGGATCCCGTGGTTATGGCAGCCTGGACAAGCCAGTTACCGAATGGTGGTGCGATGGTATCGTGTGCCGAACCGCCCCCAATGAGCATCATGGATTCAGTCTCCTTAACCT
>CAZTES010000277.1:0-3988 GCA_964612275.1 uncultured Rikenellaceae bacterium | reverse complement strand
AGGGTCATTAAGCCCCGCACCCGTTAGACTTACTACATGCCCGGCACACCAATAAGGTATGCCCTACGGGCAATACTATCTATCTTTAATACCCTGCAGGGGTTACATTATTGTAGAACGTTATCACGAAAAACAATAATTCGTCGTAGACGATAGATAAGAATAGTAGAGAAGATGGATTTTTTTGATCTTGTCAGAAAAAGATATAGTGTCAGAGCATACAGTCCCAAACCCGTTGAACCGGAAAAAATTCAACGGTGCATTGAAGCTGCGCGCCTGGCACCCTCAGCCTGCAATTCCCAGCCATGGACCTTTATTGTTGTGGATGACCCTCAAATAAAGAACAACCTGGCGGATACTACTTCAAACAAGCTGCTGCCCCTGAACCACTTCACCAAACAGGCACCTGTGATGATTGTGATCGTTCGGTTTAATAGCTATAAAAACTCCAGTCCCACCCTCTCATAGATCTCCATTAGTTTATTCTCTTCATTTTCCCAGCATAATATCTCTGCAGCACGGGCAAGGTTTTCCTTCCATTCTTTTCTTTTTTCCGATGAAGCAAGCATATATTTGATCTTTTCCGCTATATGCCTGGGATCATGTGATTCGATAACCTCGCCCAATCCATATTCCCTGATCACCTTGCCCACTTCCTGCAGATCGGATGCCAGCACCGGTACCCCTGCCTGTACATAATCGAAGAGTTTATTGGGCAGGCTAAGCCGGTAATTCAGGTTGGTATCTTTATCCAGGCTCAATCCCAGGTGTCCCATTGAGGTATATCCCATTAACTCATCGTAGGGCATCCTGGGAAAAAACCGGACCTTGTCAATCAATCCCTGGTCGATGACCTTTTTTTTGAGCATATTAACAACATCACCACATCCGATGATCCACAGTATGGCATCCTGCAGATAGCTCATGGCTTCAACGGCTTCTTCCGCACCCCTGTCAATATTGATTCCCGTTCCCTGCAGGATAATGATTTTTTTCTCCGGAGACAGATCTTCAACTCCCCGGGGTGGATGGGGTTTTACTTCCCAACGGACCGGAAAATTTTTTACGACGTCCACTTTCACTCCATATGTCTTATGATACAGAGCAGCGATTGAAGGAGTGACTGTAAAGACATGTTTTAATTTCGGAAAGATCCATTTCTCGATTCTTTCCCATACCCAGTGTACGAACTTCCGGTTTTGAATTTCGGGTATACCGGTAAAATATTCATGGGAATCAAATACCAGCTTCTTTCCCCGTATTTTCGAGATAAGGAAATTTGGAAGCAGGGTATCAAGATCATTTGCCACGAGGATATCGATCTTCCGGAAGAGCAGGTAAAAAAATATCCTGATATTGAAGCATGAATAGAATAGTGGGCCGGACTGAAAGAGAAGTTTAAACCGAATGACCCTGAACGGCAATTTTTCCAAACCATCCGGATTGCCCTGGTACCTGCCAATTATGGTTAGTGAGGCAACCGATTTCATCAAAGTGCGTCCCATCCGTATCACCCGCTGGTCGTTCACAACATCGTTGGTGACTGACATGTATATGTTCTTCCTTTGCATCACTTCATTTATTTGCAAATTTGAGACATTATCCTCTCCCCTACTTATATACTCGTTGTACATCCAATACTTCTTGGTACAATCTTGCACGCCGGTTATGTTCTGCCAGGGTTTTTGAAAAGTAGTGATACCCTGACATATCCTCCTTTGCACTAAAATAGTAGTAATTGTGTTTTTCTGCATTTAATACGGCATCGATTCCGGCAATGGAAGGGATGTTTATTGGTCCGGGAGGAAGGCCCCGGTATTTATAGGTATTGAATGGAGAAACGATCTCCATGTGTTCAAGGAGGACTCTGCGGATTGTATAATCTCCCGTTGCAAACCGCAATGTAGGGCATGCCTGCAAAGGGATCCTCCGGGTTAACCGGTTCAGATAGACTCCTGCAATGATCGGTTTTTCATCGTCTTTATTGGTCTCCTCATCGATAATGGAAGCAAGTGTGGATACTTCATGTGTTGTTAATCCCAACATTTCTGCTTTTCTTTTTCTCTCTTCGGTCCAGAATCGACGGTATTCCCTATCCATCCTTTGAATAAACTGGTCTGCACTGCTGTTCCAGTATACTTCGTAGGTATTGGGAATGAACATCCCCATTAGGGTATATTGATTAAACCCGAACTGTGATATATAGCTTTCGTTCCTGAGCTGATTCAGGATTTCCAATGAGTCGGCTTCTATCTGTTCAGCCACGATACCACACAATTCCTCAAGGGTACGGACCGAATTGAAGATCAATTGGACTGGCTCCTGTGCCCCCGACCGAAGCATGTTTACCAGGTTGTTGTTATTCATGCCGCTTCTTACCCGGTATCTTCCGGGCCGGACATGGTTTGGATAGTTCTTCCTTTCAGCAACCCAGTCGAAGGTATCCATATTCCGGATAACTCCAGATTCCACCAACAAATCCCTTACCTCTCCGATACCGGAACCTGTTGGAATGAAGAGGTAAAACGTTTCATTTTCCGGAAGGAGTATATTCGAAGCAATTACCTTCCTGTATAGCTGAAACAGGATAAGAAGGGAAATTACCAGGAGAGCTGAAGAGGAAATCAGGAAAAAGCCTGTCCACCTTATTCTTCTTTTACTTGCCAAATTTTTTGATTTTACAAATGGTTAAATCAAACTTCTTGCCCGGTGCAGCGGGTGGTTCAGAATGAACAAAAATAAAATATTTTCTTATTTTGATAAAGTGGTTTTATACCTGACCGGGCCAGCTTTGACCACTTCATCAGGTACTCCTTTGGCAAATAGCTTGAAGTTTTCAATATATCGGGCTGCAAGGGCATCGTATTTTTTCCAGTATTCTTCTTTGCCCCCCCAGGCTGTTTCCGGATCAAGCACATCATCCGGAACATCGGGACAAGTCATTGGGACACTGAAACCGAAGAGCCTGTCTTTTCTGTATTTCACCTTATCCAGTTTCCCATCCAGGGCTGCATTTAGCATATTCCGGGTATGCCGAATATTGATCCGTTTTCCGACGCCAAATTTCCCCCCAACCCAGCCGGTATTTACCAGCCACACTTTTGCTCCTGCCCTTTCGATCTTGCTTTTCAGCAAGTCAGCATAATAAAAGGGATGATGGACCATAAAAGGAGCGCCAAAACAGGCGCTGAAGGTAATTTCGGGTTCAATTCCCAGTCCCAGTTCCGTACCGGCAATCTTTGAAGTATAGCCACTAATAAAATGGTAGATAGCTTCGTTCATGTTAAGATTTGCAATCGGTGGTAACACCCCCTGAGCATCGGCTGTAAGGAATATTACATTTTTAGGATGGGTAGTAACCCTTTTTTCCGGTACAGAATTGGGGATGAACTCCAGGGGATAAGATGCTCTGGTATTTTCTGTCAACTGTTCATCATCAAGATCTATCTTACGAGAGGTCATGTCAAAGACCACATTTTCCAGGATAGTTCCGTACTTCCGTGTACACTGGTATATTTCAGGTTCATGTTCAGCCGACAGCCGGATCACTTTAGCATAGCATCCATTTTCATAATTAAAAACCCCGTTGTCGCTCCATCCGTGCTCATCGTCTCCTATAAGTCTTCGCTTAGGATCAGCCGATAAAGTAGTTTTCCCGGTTCCGCTTAATCCAAAGAACAATGCCACATCACCTGCCTTACCGACATTGGCAGAGCAATGCATGGACATTACATCCTGCAGGGGCTTCAGGTAATTCATAATGGTGAATATGGTCTTTTTCACCTCTCCTCCATAACTTGTGTTAGCTACAATGGCCAAACGCTGGTCAAAATTTATTATGATAGCTGTATTGCTCAGGGTTCCGTCAATCCGTGGGTCGAGTTTGAACGAGAGGCATGCAATGAGGGTAAATTCCGGCACGAACTTTTTCAATTCATCCTGGCTTTTTGGATGAATCAACATGTTTCTCGCAAAAAGACTTTGCCAG
>CAZTES010000276.1:0-3993 GCA_964612275.1 uncultured Rikenellaceae bacterium | reverse complement strand
AGGCGTTGAACTGGTAAGCGATCCTGGCATTTTCCGCCCCCTGACCGGTAAAACCATATCCTCCCTCAGCCGAGCCGTCATCGTAGGCAAAATATTCGTTAAACACCTGGTAGTAGATTACCGTATCGTTGATCTTAACATCAAAGTTATCGGTGATCAGATGGGATTTGACCTCAAAGAGGGCTGAATCATTTTGAGATGAACCGAAGGTGTATATGAGGGTAGTATCGTAATGAATGGTTTCTGCCGGATCGATATTTGCTGCTCCGGCAGACAGGGTATAGTCAAGCTGTTGCTCGTACAGATCGGTTATTTCAAACAGGCGTGTGACATTTCTTACACTGTCATCATGGTTTGTATAGGAGATAGAGATCGAGTTACCCATTTCCGACAGGGAGGTTGCCTTGAAATGGTCCCATGGCATCGCTTCATGATTCTTAAGCAGGGACCGCATCGGCATGTTCATTGTCACGTCATTGAGCAATGTATCATTTGGGTTTCGTCCCCTGTCCAGTTTAATGTAATCCAGATGCCAGTGGTCACAATTTCCCACCATTCCAGGAGAACTGGCGTTTAAAGATAGGCTGGCATAATTTTTAAACCTGAATTTGAACCCGGGTTTCAGGAAGATCGTATCCATAACCGGAACCAGGACGGGCCGGAATTCCCGGAGGGTATCCCCCGGACTGTTCCAGACCGAATGCCAAACGGAATCTGCCGGGGAGTAAAACTCAAGGACAAGGGAGTCTTCCGGGGACGGTTCATCTCCAATACCTCCCGGTTGATAGAAAAAACTGAGAAAGACATCGTCTGATGGAAGATAATCAAGATCAATCGGTTGTGATGTTAAATGGTCAGCGACAAACCCGAATGAATTGGCATTTTCATAGATGCTTCCTGTTTGGTCAATTGCATCCAGTGTTGCCACTCCGATCGAAATGGGATTTACCCCATAGGTGTTATTAATAAATGCATACTGATCTTCCCAGAGCAAGGGATCGGGGTAAACGGTATATTGTGAAAAATCATCAAAAAACGGAAGCTCCAGTGTATCCTGAAGCTGTTTGTTTTTTGCACCTGCCTGCTGTATATATTTTTTATACTGATCCTGTATGATCCCATTGGATGTCAGCCCAATGATCCGTTCCTGTGCATTCATAGCCGGGCTGAACAAGAGCATCAGAAGAATGGAATATTTAGTCGGGAAGAAGGTTTTCATCTAATTCATGTATTAACACCGATGTAGTATCCGGGACCGGTAGCTTTGCAGAATCGAGTGTAAGCCACAGATAGACCGGTGAGCCAAGCTGGATCTGGTTTTTTTCATCGAATTCGGGATTTTGTTTCCAGACCATTGCCTGGGTTGAATCTTCCCCGGTCAGCACCGTTTCATCATAGGTGACCGCCCCCAGGTTTAGGGAGGCATCCAGGATCCTTGATTCTGCCCGTTTGAAATTCATGGAAATCAGATCGGGGACGATTGTTTTTCTGTCACTCAGTCCTTTGCCAAGCACGAGATCAATGCTCGCTGATTTTTCAAGGGAATCTCCTTCCTGGATCTCTTTTCCCAGGTAAAGCTGTTTCAATACGTTATTGATGGCAAGATCCGGGACATAGATTCGTTTTCCCAGTTTCAGCCCGCTGGTCTCGAGGATGGCATTTGCCTGACGAAGGGTGAGCCCGACGAGGTTCGGCATCAGGACCATTTCAGGATTCCGGGCATTAATGGTAAGGAAAATGGTTCGGTTTTTCTTTACCATAAAACCGGGCTTTGGGTTCTGTTCAACAACTGTCCCCCGTTCCACAATATTGGTATAAACCGAATCGATGATTTGATAACCCAATTTGTTCTCTTTTGCTTTTTCTGCAACTTCCTCCGGTGAGAGAGAAAAAAAGTCAGGTACCGGCCTCGCCTGTCCATGATGTGTGTAAAGATGAAGGTATAACAGGGTCATGAGAACAATCCCCACTGTAATCACAATGGCTAGCCCCAGGTGCTTCAGGAAATATTTACTGATGATAAACCGAAGAAATTCCATGATGTTTTTAGGAATAATTGAGTTCCCGTCAGAAACAATAACGATACAACAAATATAAAATTATCCGGGGAGAAAATAAAGATGGCTGGAGTATCTGCCCGGTTATTGAAAAGACAGCCTCTTCTGGTTCAGGATAACCTCCCGAAGCCGGGTATAGATAATCCGGTAATAAATGTTATTTTGCATTTCCTAATTTATTTTGTTAATTGTCTGATCCTTTTGCACCTTTTACCATGAAATCATTTAAGATTTTTATTTTCCTCTCCCTTTTGATTAAGGTCTCGAACTTACCGGTACAAGCACAGGAATACCAGGAACAGATTCGGGCATTGGATGAATACATTCAGGAAGCCATTCAACTCTGGAAACCACCTGGTTTAGCCGTGACCGTTGTCAAGGATCAGGAGGTGCTGTTCCAGAAGGGATATGGTACCCGGTTGCTCGGACAGGATCTTCCTGTAAATGCACACACCCTGTTTGTATGTGCATCCACCACAAAAGCTTTTACAGCTGCTGCCCTGGCCATGCTGGTAGATGAAGGAAAGGTAGATTGGGATGATAAGGTCATCGACCACCTGCCCCATTTCAGGCTTTCTGACCCTTATATAACCAGTGAACTGACTGTAAGGGATCTTCTTACCCACCGGAGCGGCATGGGAAACGCTGATTTCTTGTGGACATTCATGGATCTGTCACCCGATACCATATTGTATAAAATGCGACAACTTGAACCAGCCTATTCCTTACGTGCAGGGTATATATACCAGAATATCATGTACCTGGCTGCCGGTGAGGTGGTTGAAAGAGCCAGCGGTATTCCGTGGGGTGCCTTCCTGAAAGAACGCATCTACGATCCTTTGGGTATGACCGAGACCTATGCATTTAAGCGCCAGACTGCAGGGCAGGATAATAAAGCAGAAGCACATGAATGGATCAAGGGTGAGATCATCCCGATTGAACAATCAGAAGCAGATAGTATTGGTCCGGCAGGATCCATGTGGTCCAGTGTATCGGATATGTCAAAGTGGATCCGATTTCTTCTTGATAGTGCGAGGATCAATGGTCAAACCCTTATTCAGCCCAGTTCCTATTCTGAGTTGTTTAAACCACAACATCTGATCCCGGCTCAATCCTTTTATCCTTCCCGTCACCTGACCAGACCACACTGGACAAGTTATGGCTTGGGTTGGTTCCAGCATGATTACAGGGGGAAAATGGTTCAATTCCATACAGGAAGCCTTTCGGGGATGGTTGCTATTCTTGGGATGATCCCCGAAGAAGGTATCGGGGTTTATATTATGGCTAATCTTGATCATGTCGAAATTCGTCACGCCCTTATGTATGCAGTATTTGATCTGTTTCTTTATGGCGAAATTACACGTGACTGGAGCAAGGAACTGAAAGCTTTGTATGATCAAGGAGCCGCAGAGAGTGCAGCATCCAAACCCAAAAGAATTGAAAACACCACACCTGCTGTGGAGATTGATAACAACCTGGGTACCTATACCAGTCCCATTTACGGGAAAGTCGTTCTGTCCGAAGTGAACGGTACCTTCCGGTTGAACATTAACGATAAACTTAAAGGCAGCCTGGAACACTGGAACTACGATACCTACCTGGTGACGTTTGATAAAAAAACCTATGGGGAGCGGTTTGTAACCTTCAGCTATAGTCCGTCAGGTAAGGTAAAAACCTTGGAGTTGATGGGAAGGGAATTTCAGTACTTTCTTCCGGGGGATAAATAGTTGATCCTGTAAACTAAACTTTATGCCTGGGCTCGTCAGAAACAGAGGCTTTTTTTCTCCCTTTTCTTCTGCGGTTTGCCAGGACCTTCCTGCCACTGACGGATGACATCCGTTCACGAAATCCGTGCTTGTTTTTCCTCTTTCTTCTGGAGGGTTGAAATGTTCTTTTCATTCTGTTCCTGTTTCAGTCAAAAAATGAGATTGCAAAA
>CAZTES010000275.1:0-4003 GCA_964612275.1 uncultured Rikenellaceae bacterium | reverse complement strand
ATTGCTCCTTTTGGAATAATTTTAGCTAAGTTGTTTGAATCGCTCAATTTAGGTCGAAGTCACCCGGTGAGTTTACATAAATGATTCATTAATACGGATATTGGACATCCCAACCCGGCCAGCCCCAATCGATGTCGGCGAAATCAACACCAGGAGTTCCGAAAGAGCCCCCCAATGTATAATACTCTTCTCCCAGGTTTTCAAGTTCGTAACCCGGAACTGGAAAGTGCAGAAGGGTTCCGGGTTGCAGGTAATTTCTGCGCCTCATGTCAAAAAATCCGGTACCCAAAGAATGTGAAAACAGTTCTAAGGTGCGCTCATAAAATATGGCCTCCAACACCTCCTCATCGGTTGCACCGGCATCCAGGGGAGCCAGTCCACCTCGTGTTACTCGCGTTCCGGCATTGATGATAGCAAGGGCACCGGATTTGTCTCCGGTCCGCAACAAAGCCTCTGCTTCCATCAGGTCGTTTTCGGCTTTTGGATAAATAGCCAGGACACCACAAATAGCTTGCGTTGCACATTCCATAAATTCCGGATATCTGTTATAACCATAATAAGAGAAGTTATAGTAGCCCCTTGTTGGGCTGGCTGGTATAGTAGAGAACCACATGAAGTCAGATTCCAGGCGTAAATCATCTGATGTAGCCTGTGAAGGATCGGGCGCAGTGCCATCAGCATTCCACCTGGACGGATAATTGGGATCCATCAGGTTAATGACTCTCATGTCAACCCTCATCCAGCCTTCATTATGGGAGAATCCCATCAAACGGCTTACCCATGTGCTGTAACCATCAAAGTTTATGGTAAAATCTGCTGCTAAACCATTCTGGCAATAGGTTTTTACTTTACCCCAGTCAACAGTTTCATTCTCCGTGGCATTCCTTGAATTGCTCACAAGGAATTTAGCAGCATAGAAATTGGCAAGCTGCCCCAGCTCCCTGCTTGTCAGGTTACTTCCCCTAATCCAGCCATCCGGCAAAACGAAATCATTGGCTGCACAAGCTTCAACAGCCCTGTCCAGATAAAATATAGCAGTATCTCCCATTTCAGAATATGTTTTCCATTCGAGTGTCTCAAGATTCGTTTTTTCATCAACAATAAATCCCTTTTGCATGACCAAGGCCAGATAGCCATGGGCAACTCCCTGTATGAAATAACACCATGCCTTAACCATTTCGGTGGTAGCCCTATCAACGATGACTGTACCACCCTTGATCTGGATCAGGACATCGTTCACCTGGGAGAGGGAAAAATTTATCGATTGCCAGTATTCCCGGTTTACGAAAGCACAGGAATAGGGAATCGTGTTGTTGAAAATTCCCCGGGGTTCTGATGAAAATTTATACATCCCTGTTCCACTACCCCAAATAAAGGTCATAAAGTCAGCCATAGTAATCAACGGCAGGCTGGGGCCAGTATAGGCAAGAGTTGCGTTTATTATGATTCTGTAGGCATCACCAGCTATCCTTTCAAGATCTTCCGGATTTTCAAAAACGCGACTGGTATCAGGCACGTTCAGGTTCTCCACATCAAAGTCTACACAGCTATAGATCCCCATGAAAAGCATCACCATTGCAAAAAAGAATGATTTATTTATTCTCCTTTTCATGTTTTCTGAATTTAATTGTTCAGAAGTAAATTCAGGTTAATCTGAAGATATCCTGGGATCAGGAATAGAGAAACTGGGAAGACTAAGTTTCATGCTTCACCAGATGAAAAGGCCTCAGGATGATATGCCGTTTACTTCCTGGAAGCAAACAGGTTTTTCCGTTAAACCAAACCGGATCGATTTGAAAAATCATTTAAGAATATCTGAAAAGGATCAGAATCAAATCATCGAATCCGGATAGATATCGTAAGTGAAGATAATTGAAAAATTACAGAATCCGTGAGCTTGTTTTCAATTCATTCAATAAATGTGTTCCTCTCATGAGCAAGGTGTGGATAAACCGGTTTCTGATTTCCAGTGTCATATCAAGCATGAAAGTAGGATCGTCATGCTGAACCTGTTTCAGCATCTCTTTGAATTAATACAGATTCAGATCCGCCACACGGCGGATGGAACGAAAATAGTGTAAGTAAAAGGTTGACATGACACTACTCTTCCTTTTCATTGCCCTGGAAGTCCTTCAGGTCGGTGTTTTTCAGGATTTGTACCGTTTCCCGATATCCGGTATTGAAAATTTCTCTTGCTTTGCTGATCTCAAAAACTCCATACCCTTTCAATCCCTGGATTTCAATGTACAAATCACATTCAGGTATGTGCTCCCTGCTGTTTGAAACGATATTCAGGTAAAACGTACGTTCCGCTAACTGAATGATTCCCTTGATATTTTTTTCCTCATACAATGGGTTTACATTGACTCCGATAATTTTTTTACACTTCCCTTTTAATGGTCTGACGGGAAGGTTATCGACCACTCCGCCATCGACATAGGTATTCCCTCCTATTTTAATGGGATTGAGAAGGACCGGAATGCTGGAAGAGGCTATTAATTTTTCCTCCAGGGGGCCCTGATTGAAATATTCTATTTTTCCCGTATTCATATTGGTAGCGGCGACATAAAGCGGACAATTAAGGTCTTCAAAGTTTTTAGCTCTGAGGTGATTCCTGATCAGTTCATAAAAACCGGAGGCTTTCAGCAACCCTTCTTTGGGAAAGGTTACATGGATCAGGTGGAAGAGCTTCTCTTCAATAAAGAGTTCAAGGATCTCTTCCGGCTGATAACCGTCTGCATAAAATGCTCCACCAATGGCACCGGCACTAACACCGGAAATAATTTCCGGGAAGAGCTGGTGTTCTTTGAGTGCTTTCAATACACCCAAATGCGCAAGCCCCCGGGCTCCTCCGCCGCTGAGTGCTACTCCCAGCGAAAAAGGGGACTCATTTGGTGTATTCTGGCTCATGGTGATCTGGAGGGTATATTATAAAGATAGGGATTAACCCCTGTTTGGTTGCTTCACCTCAAATGATTTTTGTAAATTTCCGCAAAATCGGAGTGCATGACGAAAAGAAAGAAGAAAAGCAAGCAATCAGGTTCGATCAATAAAAAATCCCTGACCGGGAAAATTCTGGGTATCTTTTCCAGCAGCCCTTCCAAAACCTATAACTACAAGCAACTTACCCGGTTATTGAACATCAAAGATACTTCCACAAGGCAACTGATTAATGTGATCCTCGGGGAACTGGCAAGTAGTGATTACCTCACTGAGATTTATACCGGGAAATACAAATTAAAATCAAAAGGAGGCTACATCTATGGAACGGTAGAAATGACAGCTCAGGGATCTGCCTACATCAATTCGGAATCCCTCTCTGAAGATATATTTGTAACACAGGCAAACCTGAATCATGCCCTTCATGGTGACTGGGTTAAGGTGTACCTGTATGCCAGGAGAAAAAGCAGGCGGTTGGAAGGAGAGGTGGTTGAGATCGTCAAAAGGGGGAAAAGGAATTTTGTCGGAACGGTTGAGATTGCTGCACACTTCGCCTTTCTCTTGCCCGACAGCAAGAAGATGCCGTATGATATCTACATTCCAAAAGAGAAGCTGAAGCATGCACTGAATGGGCAAAAGGCTATTGCACGGATTGTTGACTGGCCTCAGTCAGTAAAAAATCCTACCGGTGAGATCGTAGAAGTCCTGGGCGAACCGGGAGAACATGAGGTGGAGATGCATGCCATCCTTGCAGAGTATGACCTTCCTTACTCTTTCCCGAAAGAAGTAGAACGGGAAGCAGCGAAGATGCCCGATACAGTATCGCGTGATGAGTACCGGCAGAGAAAGGATTTTCGGACGGTGCCAACATTTACCATTGACCCGGAGGATGCGAAGGATTTTGACGATGCTTTATCCATTCGACAGCTTGACTCCGGCAAATGGGAAGTCGGTGTGCACATTGCTGACGTTACTTTTTTCATTTCACCCAATTCAGTTCTTGACAAAGAAGCACAGGAACGTGGAACATCAGTCTATCTGGTTGACCGGGTCATCCCGATGC
>CAZTES010000274.1:0-4027 GCA_964612275.1 uncultured Rikenellaceae bacterium | reverse complement strand
TGTACCTTCGATGTTTTTATCCAGCAAACGTTTGTCGTTCTTGCCGTTAATGGAGATCTGAGCGGCAAGATGAAAGACGATATCCATGCCGGTTACGAGCCGAACCAGTACATCCCGGTCATTCATGCTACCCGGTATTGTTTCCACGGGTAACCCCTCAAAACCACGGTTGTCCTGGTAGTATAAAACCCGTACCCGATGCCCTTCCCTGATCAGCTGCCTGACCAGGCTCGATCCAATGTGCCCGCTCGCTCCGGTAACTGCAACCTTCATAGTATAACCTGCATTAATTCCTGAAAATGAAAAATTCAATTATTCTGCAATTCAATGGTAACTGATATTTTCTAATTTTCATAACAATATGAATTCTTTTTCTGTGTAAACGGCCTGTTTTTCTATTCAAAGATTTTATCCTACCTTTATAATGATTTAGCCCTTTAGACTCCATGCAGCGGAAAGACAATAACATCCGGAAAGGATCAGGTATGGGAATCGGCATTGCCATTGGTATGGCCTGTGGTATTGGCATTGGCATTGCCATGGATCAGATTGCCATTGGAATTGCTATCGGAGCAGGAATTGGTGTGAGTATTGGTGCAGCACTGGAAAGCAAAAACCGGGAAATGGTCGATAAAAACGGGGAAAAAAACAAAACCAGGAAAACAGTGATCATCATCATCATTTCAGTAATAGCTCTGGCAAGCCTGCTTTATATCCTTTTTGCCAGGTGAACCATCCATAATCAAAATCCCCTTATTTAGAAATAATTTTTGCAGTAAAGGGTGAACAAAATCACTTCACTTAGTGTTCTTTTGTTGTGTGTATTAAAAAGATTGAATATGATTAATGGTATCATGACAATCGTTATGATAGCCCTGTTTTCAACCAGTCAGGGAAACGATTTCGCAGAGAAAAAAAACAGTGACAACATGTTGAATGAAGAGAAAAATAACCAGGATGTTGCTACATTTGGCGCAGGATGTTTCTGGTGTGTTGAAGCAATTTTTCAGGACCTCAAGGGGGTAACTGATGTGGTTTCAGGATATTCGGGCGGATACCTGAAAAATCCTACTTATGCTGAGGTGTGTACCGGGAATACCGGTCATGCTGAGGTGTGCCAGATTTACTTCAATCCGGAGGTTATTTCCTACAGGGAATTGCTCAATGTGTTCTGGCGAACCCACGACCCGACCACACTCAACCGGCAGGGAGCCGATGTGGGAACACAATACCGTTCCGTCATCTTCTTTCATAGTGAGGATCAGCACAAACTGGCAGAAGCATCAAAGAAAGAAACCGAACGTTCAGGACTCTATAAAAATCCGCTGGTTACAGAAATTACACCATTTGAGAAGTTTTATCCTGCCGAAGCGTATCACCAGGATTATTTCAATCAGAATCCCAATCAACCCTACTGCCAGTTTACAATTGATCCGAAGGTGAATAAGCTCAGGAAACAGTTCAAAGAGATCATTCGGTAATGAACCGTGAAACAGGATGCCGGTATCACAACAATTGAACGAACCGTGAATATTGCCTGGAAAAATGTTGATCATTGACCCGGTAACAATTTCACTCATGCAACCTTACTCTGATTTATTTTGTCACAACTGAGAAAAGTTGGTAACTTTGTTTTATCGTACAAAAATAAAAGAACCGATCCGGTTCAGGCAACTACTATTTCAACAGTGAAAACCAGGATAACTCTTTTGATTTCAATGCTACTCTACATGGGGCTGAACGCATGTGAAGAATTAAAGGATCCTCCGGTAGATAAGAAGCATACATCCATATACGTTAAGTTGACCGATATACCAGGTGAAGTTGAAGAGGTAAACGTTGATGTTCTGGTTGTGGGGGTCATTATTGACGATTCATTACATTCCCTGTTTACCAATGCAGGGATCTATAATTTGTTGGATTATGCCGGGGTAAAAGATACTATTATAGCTTCCAGGAAAATTCCTGTTGGTTATCTGAGCCAGATCAGGCTGGTCCTGGGTGAAAACAATTCCATAAAGATTGACGGCAAATACTATGATCTGAAAGCCCCCAGTGCCAGTGAATCCGGGCTGAAGCTTAATGTGCATGAGGAACTTTATTATGGAGTGACTTACACTTACATTCTTGATTTTGATGTGGATAAATCCATTGTTGAAGCCGGTGGAAAATATCTGTTAAAACCCGTAATACAAGTCGAAGCAATGCAAACCGTCGAGATGGACACCCTGTTCCTGAAGTAGGGTGTCATCAAAAGACCTGTCAGAAAAGATAAGGTGAGTTGTTGCCCCGGTTCACTCTCCTCCTTCAAATCGTTTGTTTTTCATTATCCTGAGTAACCAATTTTTTCCTATATTTATCATCAATTGTACATGACCCGGAGCAGGATAAGTCCGGTTTTGTCCGATATTACCGGATCATCCTGGTTTGAAAAAAGATACCTTTATGAAAAACCGTTTCGTTCAATCCCGGAGGGTAATTCATTTACTACCATTTTTTTACTTTATCCTTATCATGAATTCTTCAGCACAAATTCTCAGTGAATATTTACCAACAGGAATCAACGAGTGGAAAGCCTCTGGCCAGGACCGTTACTTCTATCCGGAGACCCTTTATGAATACATAAACGGAGGGGCTGAACTGTTCATATCCTATGGATTTGAACGGGTTATCAGCCGGACGTACAAAAGATCGGGGCAGCCGGAAATACAGGTTGAGATATTTGATATGGTTGAACCGAAGAATGCATTTGGCGTTAATTGTCACGGGCGCGAAAAGCTTGACAATACCTATGGGCAGGGCTCTCAAACCTTCCAGGGGGCGATCCTGTTCTGGAAGGGGCCCTATTATGTTTCGATTGTCTGTGGTTATCAGACCTCCATGTCGAAGAAAGCAATGGAAATAATGGCTCATAAAATTGATAAAAAAATAAAAATAGAGGGAGAATTGCCGGAAATAGTGAGCTGGATACCGGAAGAAGATCTGGCTCCTGAAACTGTTTTTTACTTTCACCATTACGTCTGGCAAAATGCATTTTACTTCATTGCTGATGATAATTTTTTAAACATAGATGACACCACCGATGCAATACTGGCAAAATACGGACCGCCAGATACACGCTTTTACCTCCTGATGGTTCAATATGCAAATGCAGAGGATGCGCGTGAAGCCTACCGCAACTTTTTACGTCAATATGCCCCTGAACTGGAGGAAAAACCGGCAGCAAAAATGGAGGATGGAAAATGGACAGGCATTCGGGTTGAACAGGAACTGTTCATCTGTGTGTTCAATGGGGAAACTGAAGAAGCGGTTGAATTATTGCTCGACAGGGCACACAATAACTTTGTATCATCAAAAGATTTTTAACCCCATTTCATACCGATCCATCATGAACAGAAAACCGATAACACGACGTACGCTATTAAAAAGAGGTGCCCTTGCCTCCATTGGTGGGGTGCTCTATTTTTCCCGGTCGGGGCAGACAGCAAAAGCCCTCTCTTCCGCATTGCCTGTAACGGGGACGGGTGAAAAAACGCGGGTTGTATTGATCCGTGATAAGGATCTGTTAAAAGGATTTAACGAACCCTTCCCGGGTAAAATTCAATCCATGCTGGATCAGGCAGTTATGGCGCTAACGGACCAAAAGGATTATCCTGGTGCATGGAAACAACTGATAAAACCGGACGATATCGTGGGAATCAAATCGAACGTCTGGTCCTACTTGCCGACACCTCCTGAACTTGAACAGGCTATAAAACAGCGTGTTATTGATGCAGGAGTTCAGGAAAAAAACATTGGTATCAAGGACAGAGGCATTATAGATGATCCGATCTTCCAGAACAGTACTGCACTGATCAATACCCGACCGCTGCGAACACACGCCTGGTCCGGTGTGGGTTCCCTGCTGAAGAACTACATCATGTTTATCCCAAATCCTTCATCACTCCATGGCGATTCCTGTGCTGATCTTGCCACACTCTGGAGATTACCCGCGGTGGATGGCAAAACCAGGTTGAATATTCTTGTT
>CAZTES010000273.1:0-4032 GCA_964612275.1 uncultured Rikenellaceae bacterium | reverse complement strand
AAACTGGAGGAGTTTGCCTATTATACAGACAACCTGGAAGAGGTATTTGAAAACCGGGAACAGATCGAGATATCCAAGTTTTATGAACGGCTGCCGAAACCCTCCCTGATCGCCATGGAGGAGTATTTAAATGACCAGATCTATTTCCGGAATCCTGAGAAGGAGTAACCCGATCGTTGACCCATGCTTAAAGGCAAGAAGATATTACTGGGAATCACCGGGAGTATTGCCGCTTATAAAGCGGCAACCATTGCCAGGTTGCTTGTGAAAGGAGGAGCGGAAGTTCAGGTTGTGATGACGCCCCTGGCCAAGGAATTCATTACGCCACTCACCATGGCAACCCTTTCAAAAAAATCCATCCTGATTGATTTTTTTAATCCGGAGAGCGGGGAATGGAACAGCCATATTGACCTGAGTACCTGGGCTGATCTGTTTCTTATTGCTCCTGCTACGGCAAACACCCTGGCAAAAATGGCTCACGGCATTGCCGATAACCTGCTGTTGACAACCTATCTTTCTGCCCGCTGTCCGGTCTTTATTGCCGCTGCCATGGACAGGGATATGTTTAACCATCCCGCGACCAGGGAAAATATTGAAATCCTGGCATCTTTCGGGAGTCGGTTCATTGATGTGGGCACCGGAGAACTGGCAAGCGGACTGATCGGGGAGGGAAGGATGGAGGAACCGGAAAAGATCGTTGAGATGATATCCGACTATTTCGGATCAAAAAAAAAAAGGAAAACCCGTCCTGAAAGGTAAAAAATTCCTCATGACAGCCGGTCCAACCCATGAAGCAATTGACCCTGTACGATTTATCGGGAATCATTCCACGGGTAAAATGGGGGTTGCACTGGCTGAAACAGCCGCTGAACTGGGGGCAAAAGTAACACTGGTCCTGGGCCCGGGATCGGTGCTTCCAACGGGAAAAGGAATCGATATTATTTCGGTTGTTTCAGCGTATGAGATGAAGGAAGCCTGCATGAACATCTTCCCGGAATGCGACTGTGCCATCATGGCTGCCGCCGTGAGTGATTTCAAACCCGAAAAAATTCACGATCAGAAAGTAAAAAGGGGTGAAGAGGATTGGATGATTCGCCTGAAACCAACAGAAGACATAGCATTTGCGCTGGGGAAGATCAAGAAGAGAGGACAACTTCTGGTTGGTTTTGCTCTGGAGAGCCGGGATGAAATCCGGAACGCACACCAAAAGTTGGCAAAAAAGAATTTTGATTTTATTGTTCTTAATTCCCTGGCAGATCCCGGCGCCGGTTTCGGATATGATACGAATAAGATCAGCATCCTTGACCGGGACAATAATATCAGACATTTCGAGTTAAAATCAAAAAGAGACGTGGCAAAGGATATCCTGAAAAAGGTGGAAGAATATTTTTTATGAATAAAAGAATTACCATACTGGTCTTGTTGTTTATAAGCCCTTTCCTTCTTCGCGGTCAGGAGCTGAGGTGTAACATCCAGCTGGTTAGCCAGCAGATCCAGGGTACGAACAAACAGATCTTCCAAACCCTACAGACAGCCATGTATGAGTTCATGAACAACCGCAGCTGGACTAACCATGTGTATGAATACAACGAGCGGATCGAATGTACGATATTACTAAACCTTACCGAACAGCTCGGAGCAGACGAATTCAAGGGTACAATCCAGATCCAGTCGAGCCGGCCGGCCTACAATTCAACCTACAATACAACCATGTTCAATTTTCAGGATAACGATTTTCGCTTCCGTTACCTCGAATTTGAACCGCTTGAGTTCAACGAACAGACCCACCTCTCAAACCTCACTTCCGTACTGGCATTTTATGCCTACATCATTATCGGGCTGGATTACGATTCTTTTTCCCCGGAAGGGGGAACACCCTATTTCCAGAAAGCTGAAGCCATAGTAAACAATGCACAGAATGTGGTTGAACCGGGTTGGAAACCGTATGATGGTGCACGGAACAGGAACCGGTACTGGCTGATCAAGAATATTCTCGACGCTGAATACAGGCCGATAAGACAGTTTTTCTACAGGTACCACCGACTCGGTCTCGACCTGATGGACAGCAAGGTTAACGAAGGAAGAGCCGAAATAGCCGAATCCATCCGGTTGCTCCAGGAGGTGTATCGGCGGAAACCCGATCCCTACCTTTTCCTGTTGCAATTGGTTTTTGACGCAAAAGCGGATGAATTGGTCAATATTTTTTCCGAATCTTTTCCTGAAGAGAAAAGACGGATTGTGACAATCCTGCGGGAGATTGATCCCGCCAACACAGCCAAATATGAAAAAATAATGGAGTAGAATCTTGAAAACTTACCCCATTTTCCTTAGTTTTAACCTCACTGGTTAATCTCTCCGTGTAAATGCTTAGATCCTTATTTATAAAGAATTACGTACTGATCCGGCACCTGGAAATTGATTTTCATCCCGGCTTCTCCATCATTTCAGGCGAGACCGGAGCGGGAAAATCCATTCTGCTTGGTGCCCTGTCCCTGATCGTGGGACAGCGGGCAGATACCGGTGTCCTTATGGATAAAAAAGAGAAGTGCATCGTGGAGATCCGTTTCGCCCTGGGAAACGATGATCTTAAACCCTTCTTTGAAGAGAATGACCTGGATTTTGATGAAGTCACCGTGATCCGAAGAGAGATTAACAACAGTGGGAAATCCCGTGCCTTCATCAATGACACACCCGTCAAACTTACTGTTCTCAGGGAACTGGGGGTGAACCTGATCGATATTCATTCTCAGCATCAAAATCTGCTGCTCGGGAATACGCTCTTTCAACTGAAAGTGGTGGATGATTTTGCGGGACACTGGAACCTGGTGGAAAATTATGAGACTACCTATACGCGCTATAAGAAGCTCGCCCAGAGATACCAGGAACTCGTTGACCTGGCTGACAAGTCAAAAGCAGACCTGGACTACAATCAATTCCAGTTTGATCAGCTTGAAAAAGCAAGACTGGCAAAGGATGAACAGCAGGAGCTGGAGGAAGAACTGGAAACGCTGAACCATGCAGAAGAGATTAAAACCAATCTTACACACTCATCCTTCCTGCTCTCAGAGGATGACAATGCATTGCTGGTCAGATTGAAGGAGATTCATTCCCTGCTTCAGAAAATCGTTCTCTACATGCCGGCAGCCGGGGAGATTGAAAAACGCCTTGGTAGTACTTACATTGAATTGAAAGACCTTGCCTCGGAAATAGAGAACCTTGGAATCGGAGTGGATTATAACCCGGAACGCATCCAGGAAATCAGTGATCGCCTCGACCTGATCTATAGCCTGCAGCAAAAACACCGCGTGGATTCGATAGTTGATCTGCTTGTAATTAAGGATGAACTGCAAGCCCGATTGAATGAGATCACCAGCTATGATCAGCAGATTGAAACCGTTTCATCTGAGTTGAAACAGGTAACTGAACAGCTTGAAAGGAAAGCAAAACAACTATCTGATAAACGAAAAAGCAGTATTCCTGAAATCGAAAAGAAAGTCACCCAACTGTTGAAAGAACTGGCTATCCCCAATGGACGTTTTGTGATCAAGCAATCGAGAACAGAAGATTTTACTCCTACTGGGTATGATGAAATTCAATTTCTTTTTTCAGCGAATAAGCAGAGCCGGTTGCAGGATATTGGTACCGTTGCCTCAGGAGGGGAAATTTCCCGGCTAATGCTCAGCCTGAAATCGTTGATCTCCAGCTCTGCCGCCATACCAACCATCATTTTTGATGAGATTGATGCCGGAGTTTCAGGAGACACTGCAGATAAAGTGGGCCTTCTTATGAGCCAAATGGCAGATGAAATGCAGGTAATCAACATCACCCACCTCCCGCAGGTTGCCAGCCGTGGCAAATACCATTACCTGGTATACAAAGAGGATAAGAAGGATTCAACCTATACTTACATCAAACTACTCGCCCAGGAGGAACGGATCGTTGAAATAGCCAAACTGCTCAGTGGCGAAGAACTAACCGATGCTGCTTTGAAAAATGCCAAAGAATTGTTGAAGGAACAGTTAAAGAACAGTT
>CAZTES010000272.1:0-4040 GCA_964612275.1 uncultured Rikenellaceae bacterium | reverse complement strand
TTTATCTGTTACCAAAATTTGTTTCAGAACGATATTTTTGTTTATTTTACTGTTTTCACCTCCTCGGAACCGTTGATATCCCGAGGGAAAGATAAACTTTGGTAGATAAATATGCGCACTGCTTTTTCTGTCATTTTCTGTTTTGTGTTCGTTGCGATCTCTTTCCCGCAACAAGATCCGACTTACAGCCAGCCCATGTTTAATCAGATGGCATTTAATCCGGGCTATGCAGGAGGTAGTGACATGGTCTGTTTTTCACTCCTGACAAGACAGCAGTGGGTTGGATTCGAAGGATCTCCTTCCACCACCATGCTCACGGCCAACATGCCTTTCAAGGTGTTTGGCATCTCCAGTGGTGCGGGTCTTACCCTCATGAGTGATCAGATCGGGTTTGAAGATAACCTGAGCATTGCCCTTTCCTACGCTTACCGGCTGGATATAGGTACCGGAAAACTGGGTATTGGATTGAGTGCAGGGATGTTTAACAAGTCACTGAAGCCAAAATGGGATATCCCGGACAGTGAAAACCATACGCCTGCAACCGGAGATCCGTTAATTCCCGAAAATGATGAGAGCGTGGTCTCTTTTGACCTTGGTTTCGGGCTCTATTACAAAACGGATGATCTCTATGTTGGTCTTTCGACCACTCACCTGAATGAAGCAAAACTAAAATACACCAAAGGGACACCCTACCTGAAGCGTCAATATTACCTGATCGCCGGTTATACATTACCTTTCGGGAAACCGTTGTTTGAAGTAACCCCCTCTATTTTCCTCTATTCTGACGGAAAAACATCACAAATCAGCATAAATACGATGGTTTTATACAATAAAAAATTTTGGGGAGGCGTTTCATACAGAGCCGGTGATGCTATTACCGGTATGATCGGGATTGAATTGTTCAGTGGAATCCGTATTGGTTATGCTTATGATTTTACAACTTCCGATATCAGAAAAAACAGTAACGGCACCCATGAATTCATGATTAGCTACTGTTTTAATCTCAGTCTTGACAGGAGTCCACAACGTTATAAAAGTGTTAGATTTTTATGATTTATGAAAAAAAATAGTTTACTTGCATATATTAAATATATTGTCTTATGAAAAAGTTACTTTTTTACAGCATTGTTCTGACAATTGTTTTGAACGGCTGTGGTAAAGGATCCTATAATGGAGAACTGGTAGGAGTACAAGGCAGAAAAAAATGGTATGAACCCGATCCCTACGGAATGATTTTTGTACCCCAGGGTAGCTTCAACATTGGACCAAGCGACGAAGATGTTGCTTTTGCAATGAATTCTTTATCCAAAACGGTAACTGTTGATGCATTTTGGATGGATCAGACTGAGATCACCAATAATGAATACAGACAATTTGTATATTATGTCCGGGACTCCATTTTACGCTACAAGCTGGGTAACGCTCAGATTGAAGGATTTTTCGCCGTAGACGAGAACGGGGATGAATATGACCCCCCATTCCTAAACTGGGAAACCGAGATGGACTATGAGAATGAGGAGATCCGGGATATTGCTGAAGAGATGTATTATCCCGAGAATGAGCAGTTTTATAGAAGGAAAGAGGTGGATACCCGCAAACTTATTTATAGCTATTTCTGGGTAGATCTCAAACAGGCCGCCAAAGAATCCAGCCGGTACAACTACGAAACCCAGTCTTATGAAGGTGACTTTTTTAACAACAAGGGCGAACGAGGGCCTATTGTAGACCGATCCTCGTTCATCATGCATGACGAAGTACCCTGCTATCCCGATACACTGGTCTGGATCAGGGATTTTACCTACTCCTATAATGAACCATGGGCAAACATGTATTTCTGGCACCCGTCGTACGACGAATATCCGGTGGTTGGTGTGACCTGGAAACAGGCTTCTGCCTTCAGCATCTGGCGCACAAAATTCCTGAATGACTATCTGGCCACTCAGGGTGGATACTTTGTCCAGGAATACAGGCTGCCGCTTGAAACCGAATGGGAGTATGCCGCCCGTGGAGGACTTGACCTGGGAATGTACCCTTGGGGCGGACTCTACACCAGAAATGATGAGGGATGCTTTCTGGCAAACTTCAAACCCCTTCGTGGTAATTATATCGATGACGGTGCTCTGGTGACAGCAAAAGTTGGTTCATTTGGCCCCAATGAATTCGGACTGTACGATATGGCTGGGAATGTTGCAGAATGGACCATCAGTGCATTTGATGAATCCGCTTATGTCTTCACTCACGATATGAACCCCGACTATAAATACAATGCATTACCCGATGATCCGCCAGTAATGAAGAGAAAAGTAATCCGTGGCGGCTCCTGGAAAGATGTAGCGTACTTCCTGCAGAACTCCTCCCGTACATACGAATATCAGGACTCAGCGAAATCATTTATCGGGTTCAGGAACGTTAGATCTTATATGGGCTACAATTAATATCAAATACTTCAAAAAAATAATCATCAAAAATTCACAACTATGAATATTACTGAATTAGTTCAAAGTAGCGGATGGAAAAACTTCATGGCCAAACTGTATGGTCTGGGTGCTTCTGTTGTTATTGTTGGTGCACTTTTTAAAATTCAGCACTGGCCACTGGCGGGTACATTTCTGACCCTGGGTTTGCTGACAGAGGCAACCATTTTCTTTTTCTCCGCGTTTGAACCTCTCCATGAAGAGGTCGATTGGACTCTGGTTTATCCGGAACTGGCAGGGATGGGTGATGAAGAGGAAATAACCGAATACAAAGGACCGTCACGCGGAGGTTCATCAGCCCTTGAAAAATTCGATTCTTTGATCGAAAGCGCTGAGATCACTCCTGAACTTTTCCGAAAACTCGGACAAGGATTAAACAACCTAAATGAAACAACGGCTAAATTGTCCGATATTTCTGATGCATCCGTAGCTACGACCGAGTATGTATCCAGTGTCCGGAACGCCGCCACTTCCGTCAATTCCTATACAGAATCCTATGTGGACTCCACAAAGGAACTTAAAGAATCGGTTGGCAGGTTGTCTGAGTCCTATGATAAAACATCCAACCTGATTGAGGAATCCGGAAGGAATTATGCTCAACTTTCCGAATCCTTTTCAAGCATTCAGGATGGCAGCCAATCGTACAGCAATCAGCTGGAATCGCTGAACAAAAACCTCACCGCGCTGAATGCAGTATATGAACTGCAGCTGCAGAATTCAAACGAACACCTGAAAGCAACTGAAAACCTCTATTCAGGGCTGGACAAGATGATGGAGGATCTGAAAGAATCAGCAGAAGATTCCAGGCGTTACCGGGAAGAAGTGGCTAAGCTCAGTGACAACCTCTCAGCCCTGAATACAATTTATGGCAACATGCTTGCTGCCATGAATGTCATGGTAAAATAACTAAAATAACATTGAATTGATTATATAACTTTAATAAACCCTCTATTCAGTTATGGCTCACGGAAAAGAAACACCGAGACAAAAAATGATCGGTATGATGTATCTGGTACTGACAGCCCTGCTGGCACTGAATGTATCGAAAGAAGCAATCGAAGCTTTCAAACTGATCGATGAAAGTCTCAACAAAACCATTGAAAACTTCAATGTTAAGAATAACCTGACATATGGAGAATTTGATCGTGCAGCTGCAGAAAATCCCGTAAAAGCTGGGCCCTGGAGAAACAAAGCCTATGAAGTAAAAGAGCGTTCCAAAGAAGTATTTGATCTAATTCAGGAATTGAAACTTGAAATCGTCAGGGAAGCGGAAAAAGGGCATGCAGAGGAAGTAATCGAGGGATCTGTCATTCATACCCGTGAAATTGAAAAAATTGATGATAACAACACCCCTTCTGAAATATTGATCGGTCCGGATAACAACGGAAAAGCATATACATTGAAAGCAGCCCTCGATGAGTATCGAGCGTTTCTTATTGAAGCACTTGACAATAAAAACCCAATTGCAGCGGAATCGATCGAGAACAGCCTCAATACGGATGAGTTCAAAGAAAAAGACGGAAAAGTTAGCACATGGGAATACCACAATTTCCATACCCTGCCACT
>CAZTES010000271.1:0-4043 GCA_964612275.1 uncultured Rikenellaceae bacterium | reverse complement strand
TATTCCAGGATCTCCCGGGAAAAGGGAATTAATCTGGTTTTCTCCGGACTGATGGATATGTATTGCTGGTCAATTCTTTCGGCCAGCGGTTTATCATCTACTCCAAATTCCCGCAGGGTGAGATAAAACCTCATCCACCGTAGAACCTCTTTCTCGATCTTACCTTCCCTGTACTTACCCCATAACTCGTTGTTGAATTTATGGTACACTTCTTCAAACCTCCTGAAGTTAGAATCAAGTTCAGAAAAGTTATAGTCCCTGAAGATATCGGCAAATGCTTCTTTTGAATTCCCTTCAAAGTCCCACAATGTACCATCCAGATCGAACAGAATGTGCCTGTATTTCTTCATAACAATTGACAAACTGCAAAGATAGAAGATTTTGAAACGGGATTAATGTCGAAAAAGATTAATTTTGGAGCGGAGTGGACTTTACAAAATTTAATTTTTCAAAAGAGATCTTCCAGGGCATTGAAGCCATGGGATTCCGGGAACCGACCCCCATTCAGATAGAGACTATCCCTGCTATCCTGGATGGCAGGGACCTTATCGGCTGTGCCCAGACAGGGACCGGCAAGACAGCCGCCTATATATTGCCTTTGCTGGAAAAGGTGATCCATACGCAAAGGGATAGCAGGGCAATCACCACCCTTGTCATTGCTCCCACACGGGAGCTGGCATTTCAGATTGACCAGCATTTTGAAGGATTCTCCTATTATGTGCCGGTTAGTTCTATTCCCGTTTACGGTGGGGGAGACGGAATAGCCTGGGACCTTCAGAAATCCGCCATGCTGAAGGGAGCTGATGTTGTGATTGCTACTCCGGGAAGACTCATCACCCATCTTAAGCTTGGTTATCTCTCCCTGAACCAGGTTAAGTTTCTGGTGCTGGACGAAGCTGACAGGATGCTCGATATGGGCTTCTATGATGACATTGTACAGATTATCGAATACCTTCCCGAACAGCGGCAAAACCTTCTCTTTGCCGCCACCATGCCTCCGGAGATCAGACAGTTAGCCAAAATGATACTGACCGATCCGGTGGAGATAAATATATCCCTTGCCAAACCCGCAGAAGGGATTTTGCAAACCATCTACCGGGTTGAAAATTCTTTGAAGACAAAGCTGATCGTGAAGTTATTATACGGAAAGGATGTGCCCAGTATCCTGATCTTTTGCTCCACAAAAAATAGTGTCAAAATCCTTGAGAAAGAGTTGACCAAACTTGGTTTCTCCGTCAGGGCAATTCATTCAGACCTGGTTCAGAAGGAGCGGGAAAAAGTACTCCTGGAATTCAAAAACCGTAAGATACAGATCCTGGTGGCAACCGATGTCATCTCCCGCGGTATCGATATTGAAAACATCGACCTGATCATCAATTATGATACTCCCCGGGATGCAGAGGATTATGTACACCGGGTGGGAAGAACCGCACGCGCAAAAGCAACCGGGGTCGCCATTACACTGGTTTCAAGGGATGAGGTGAAAATCATATCCCGCATTGAAAAGCTGATTGGATATACCATCTTCAGAAGTCCCCTGCCTCCGGAAATCAGCAGATCCTGATGACCACAGTACATCGCCGATATCTACCATCTGCAACCTTAATCCATCCCTGTATCCGTGAATCATCCCAAGCCGGTGACAAACGTGATGAAAAATTTGTTCGGAAAGATAAAAATCCTGATTACCTTTGTTTGCATCCGAAATGATCGCTTAAATTGAAACGGGTATGGAAATTATCTACCTGGTTATAGGAATTGGTATCGGGGGTACCCTTGGATGGCTTTTCGTAAGATCACGTTCATCCGGTGCCCGCGAGGTGTCAGAAGAGAAAATCAGGAATTTCACCGAATTGTTGAACAATACGCGAAATGAGCTTGAGATCAAGGAAAGCGAGATCATCGAATTAAACAGAAGCCTTTCAGCCAAAGAGGCTGACCACCGGAACATCCAGGAAAAATTGGACCAGCAAAAAACAGAAATTGAAAAAATCCAGGAGCGGTTTCAGGCTGAGTTTAAAAACCTGGCGAATGAGATCTTCGATGAGAAATCAAAAAAATTTACCGAGCACAACCGGGCTAAACTGGATGAAATACTGAAACCCCTCAATGAGAAAATCAAAGATTTTGAGAAGAAAGTAGAGGAGACCTACGATAAGGAAGCCCAGCAGCGCTTTTCTTTGAAAGAGGAGGTCAAAAGGCTCGCTGAACTGAACCAGCAGGTCAGTAAGGAAGCAAGCAACCTGACCAGAGCATTGAAAGGAGATGCCAAAGCACGGGGTAGCTGGGGAGAGATGATTCTGGAAAATATTCTTGAAAAATCAGGCCTCGAAAAAGATCGTGAATATTTTATCCAACCATCGTTTACCGATGATGCCGGGAAACGACTGCAACCCGATGTGGTGGTCGCTTACCCGGGAAACAGAAGCGTTGTTATCGATTCAAAAGTCTCCCTGAATGCCTATGAAAAGTATGTGGCAGCAGAAACCGATGAGATGAAAGAGACGGCAATGAAAGACCATATGCAGTCGGTCAGAAACCATATCCGGGAATTGAGTGAAAAGAACTACCAGGATATCTATGACCTGAAAAGCCTTGATTTTGTCATGATGTTCCTGCCGGTAGAACCCGCCTATTACCTCGCCGTTCAGAGCGATACCAATCTATGGACATTCGCCTATGAAAAACGGATACTCCTGATCAGCCCAACCAACCTGATCGCGGCACTCAGAATGGTAGAAAGCATGTGGCAACAGGAATACCAGAATAAAAATGTGCTGGAAATAGCCCGGCAGAGCGGTGCATTGTACGATAAATTTGAAGGATTGGTCACTGACCTGCTCGATGTGGGCAGAAAACTCGATTCTGCAAAAGTGAGCTATGAGAGCTCGATGAAAAAATTATCTGAAGGAAGAGGGAATCTTGTTAGTAAGGTGGAACAGATCAAGAAGCTGGGTGCCAAAACTCAAAAAAACCTTCCCCATAATTTGATTGAACGGGCTGAAGCGGGTAATCCCGACGAGGAAATTCCCGATTCGTAGATCTCATTGGGTGAATGGTTTACGCGACTGAAGTCCGTCCAGAATGGCTTACCTGAAGAATAGTTGGTTAAACAGATTCGTTATAGTCCGGTGTTGTAAGGCGTTGCTGTTATTCCTTCAATCGTCCCGGCATCGGATATGTTCCCGATAGTATCTTCAGTTAATAAATCCGGTTCAGTGGTCGTTGTGTCGTCTGCAAAAGCCAGGTTGACAAAACAGGTCAGACTCAATACTATAATGATCAGGATCAACCCGAAGGGTTTCAAAAATCCGTTTTTTTCTATAATTTGTTCTTTCATACCTTTGCAATCGTCATTTCATGCTTCTCTTGATACTACTTTTCATAATGCATGCCAAAGTGTATAAATAATTACCTTACTGCTTGTTATATGAATTTCATCAAATGTTAACATGTGTTAAAAGTGTCCGGTTCCATTCAGGTTCGTACGATTGTGAACAACACATGAGCACCCTGTAAACAGATAACCCATTAAACCCGAAAGTAAATAGGCCGACTACCTGTGCAGGCCAGCACCAGATGCTTAATTTGTACTAACCTGGTAAAAACTCGTCAGACGACTGGAGTCCGTCTGACGAGTAGCTGGTAATACAGGGAAAAGGGGTATTTCGTTTTTCCACCGGCAGGAACTCACATTTAGCTCACTTCCCTCTCTTTCCCTCTACAACTATAACAAACTCACCCTTTACCGGGTGATTCTGAAAGTGATTGATCATTTCGGAGAGGGTTCCATGGAGGGTCTCTTCGTGTATTTTAGTCAGTTCCCTGGAGATGCTGGATGCTCTATCCTCTCCCAGGTATTCGGCTAATTGTTGAAGGGTTTTGATCAGGCGGTGAGGGGATTCATAAAAGATCATGGTATGGGTTTCATCGCGAAGTCGTGAAAGGCGCTTGTTTCTTCCCTTCTTATGTGGCAGGAATCCTTCAAAGCAGAACCGGGTGGATGGTAAACCGGAGTTCACCAACGCGTGAATGAACGCGGT
>CAZTES010000270.1:0-4108 GCA_964612275.1 uncultured Rikenellaceae bacterium | reverse complement strand
CATTTCCCGGTTCCTTTCTGACCGGCAGTGTCCAGGATTTTCTCTACCAGTGGTTCTCCATCTTCATCCTTGTAACCGAGGATATCCCTGGTGATCTCGATAAGGTAACTATCCAGATCCCCTTCATTCCATGCCTTAAATGCTTCATGCATCTCCGGATGAGTCATTCCCAGCAGATCTTTCATGAGCTGGTATGCCTCCGTTATCAATTGCATATCCCCATATTCAATTCCATTGTGTACCATCTTAACAAAGTGGCCGGCTCCCTTTTCTCCAACCCAATCACAGCATGGTGAACCATCCTCCACTTTTGCACTAATGCTTTGAAAGATGTGTTTTACATGGGGCCAGGCATCGGTCGATCCCCCGGGCATCATGGAGGGGCCCCGCAATGCACCCTCTTCACCCCCCGATACTCCCGTTCCAATGTATAATAACCCTTTCCTTTCAACATATTCAGTCCTGCGGCTTGTATCCGGGTAATGTGAATTTCCTCCATCGATAATGATATCCCCCCGGTCCATTAACGGGATCAACTGGTCAATGAAATCGTCAACCGGCTGGCCGGCCTTTACAAGCAGGATAACTTTGCGCGGCTTTTTCAGGGAAAGCACAAAATTATCAAGGGAGTGGGTTCCGATAATATTTTTCCCTTTCCCGCGGCCGGCAATAAAAGAATCAACTTTTGTTATTGTCCGGTTAAAAATGGATACGGTGAATCCTTTGCTTTCCATGTTCAATACCAGGTTCTCACCCATAACGGCCAACCCGATCAATCCAATATCTGCTTTCTTTTCCATGTTGTTATGATTTGATAGTAAATCCGATTTTTTTTAACAGGTATACCGTTTTTTGATTTCCGGAAAACAACTCAACAGTATGCGCCGGGAACTCTCTTCTTACCGGGTAATTTCCCCTCAATTCTTCAAACTGGTCAGGAGAATCCAATAATCGCTGGTGATCTTTTGCAATGGGATAGGAGTTGAGAACCGCCTCACCAATTACAGCCTCTGGATCTTTCTTGTCACAATGGATGGTGATCACTGGATTTACTGGTTGAGGGATATTCCCGGGATACCAGTCGTGCAGGTTCCAGTTGAAATATTTGCTTAGAGACCGGACGACAACTGAAGTACCATTCGCTTTCCCCTCCTGGGAGTACCCGGCAATGTGCGGTGTCCCGATGAATGCCATTTTAAGCAGGTCCACATCCAGATAGGGTTCGTTATCCCATACATCCAGTACAACGCCCTTCAAATGCCGTGATCTCAGAGCCTCTTTCAGCGTATTTTCATCCGTCACTTTTCCGCGGGATGTATTGATGAGGAAACTACCCTTTTTCATTTTTCCCAGGAATGTGGCATTGACCATCCTGTATGTTTTATCGATGCCTGAATGGTTCAGGGGTACATGCAGGGTAATGATATCTGATTGTTCAAGGATTGTCGGGATGCTTACAAATTTTTTGTCCCCTTCATTTCTTGCCCTGGGTGGATCGTTCAATAAGACCGTTATCCCCAGATTACGTGCCAGTGATTCAACTTTTGCTCCGACATTACCTACACCGAAAATGCCCAGTTTTTTTCCTTCCAGTGAGAACCTGAACTGACGGGAAAGATGCACGAGAGCAGAGGCAACATATTGCTCTACAGACGAAGCATTGCATCCCGGAGCATTGGTCCAGGTAATCTGGTTCTGCCGGCAGTATGTTGTATCGATATGATCATATCCTATGGTTGCACTGGCAATGAATTTCACGGCTGTATCCTTCAAAAGGTTTCGATTGCATTCCGTGCGCGTGCGAACGATCAATGCGTCGGTATCGATGATTTCTTTCCGAATGATCTCCTTTCCGGGAAGATACCGGATCGTGGCATATGGTTCCAGCATACCTTGCAAAAAAGGGATCTTGTCATCGGCTACGATTTTCATTTTTTTCTTCCGTTACCTAGTTCTGTTCCTGGTGTCATGGATCGTTTTATTGTAAGGTGATCCGCATCTTTTCAGGAACAAGATCCGTAAGATCTTCAATGTGAACCGGCTGACCCGATTCAATGCTTTTCCTGGCTGCAATTCCGATCAGTATTGACATGGCTCCGTCTCTTGAACCGGCAGCATGCCGCAAGGGATCGGACATATCCGGATCCCTGTTCCCACCAGTGCCAAACGCTTTTTAGACAGTGGCTTCCCGGGGATTATCATTGATGCTCCGGGTTTTGTGATCATTGCACCGGCAACTGCAGCTCCGGTAGTTGCAATGAATTTTCTTCTGGTTAGTGAATTGTTTGTCGGTTTCATTGCATATTGTTTTATTGATTAAGTCATTGCAGTCTTCATGTTTTCCCTGACTGCCCACAGTCCCAATGCCGGGTTGGAAATGTAAAAAAACTCCTCTCCATCAGGAAGGCGATTGATCCCATTCTTCAGTTTGCCGGGATCATACCGCTTTTTCATCTTTTTGAGGTCACCAAAGTTGAAATGTACAGAAAGAATTTCTTTTTCCGTAAGTTTTCCCGGGCAATAGGTTATTTGAAACCGCTCTTCAGAGGATCCGTGGATCAAGTGAGCAGCGGCACTTAAATTGTTTTGAAGTTCCGGATGTGAATGAACGGCTTCAAGCGTAGCGGGTGTTCCCCGGTAGCCGAATTTCCTGATCAACCGGTCAATCTCCCGGTCTTCTCCGAATGTTCCCAGTCCCGGAGCCAGGATGACCAGTTCTCCATCATCAGCCATCGCCATGCGGGCCCTGTAGATTGCTTTGTTTCCCAGCCAGGTGCTTTTGTATTCCGACGGATCAAGAAAGACCACTGTCTTTTCAACGGGAGCATCCAGCAATTCAATATTTACCCGTTGGGAAAGTTCTGAAGCAAGGATGAAACACTCTTTATCATCCCCGATGAATAAACCCCGGACAACCTGCTTCCCATCAATATCTCTTCCAATTACGGTTAATACATAGATAATCATTGGTAAACGATCTGACAGGTTGTTGCTTGCGTAGTCAAGCACTTGTCTGACAGGGTTCTCGATCTTTCCCATCAGGTTCTCCATTCCATACACAGCACCCAGGTAATGGCTCCTGTTGATTGCTTCAGCGCCTCCTGTTCCAATGAATATGTTCTTATTGTAATTCGCCATTCCGGTAACTTCGTGGGGCACGACCTGGCCAATAGAGAGGATCAAGTCAAAGCCTCCTTCAACGAGCAACTTGTTCACCTGGGCTGTCCAATCGTAATGAACCCTGCCGCCGGAAACCTGTTTTATAAATGTTGTAGGAACTGTCCCAAGGGGTAGGATATCATTCCTCCAGTTATGCACGTAGAACAGTTTTTTCGGAATGCCCGGAAACATCCTGTTGATCTCGGCGGAGCTCATGGGTGTATGTGTCCCTAATGCAGGAAGGATGTGCGTGAGTTTGCTGCGATAATAATCGTATGCAAAGGCAGTTAGCTCACCTGCTTTTGAATGGTAGCGGGTGAAGTCCGGAGGGATTGCCAGTACCTTATTTGCCGCACCAATCCGATCAAGTGCCTCAAAGAGACCCTCTTTCAACCTTTGAGGGCTGATTATTGTTTTATCTGATCCGTTTTCGAAATAAATCATAACGGTTGTTAATAATCATGGTTCACTTATGAATCCTGTACCATTTCCCAATCGGGTTTATCCGGCAGATGCCGGTTAAACTCTTCAATCAGTCCATCCTCATACCCCCCCTCATATTTCCCGGAAAAGAAGATATCGGATGACTCTTCCAGGAATCTTTTCCAGGAGGTAGATTCCTGTCCTGGAATGACCGGGTAAAAGAGTACACCATTCTTTTTTGCTGCCTTGAGATCTCCCGGGGCATCGCCAATCATGAGGATTTTATTTTCCGGGTATTTCCCTTTTGCAGCCAATGCAAGGTGTTCCCCTTTAGTACCATATTCCTGACCGGCTATGAACCGGACATATTTTGTCAGATCGTGGTCTTCCCATTCCCTGGTTAGCGCTTCCAGGGGTGTTTGTGAAACAACGATAACATCACACTCAGGTTTTATTTTCTCAAGCGATTCTCTCACATAAGGGAATGGTGAGAGTCCATGCACCCATTGGGCAATCTCTTTGTTAA
>CAZTES010000269.1:0-4123 GCA_964612275.1 uncultured Rikenellaceae bacterium | reverse complement strand
AACAATGAGTAACCCCGTACGTGCCGAAGGCATGCCTTTGGCAAAGTGCGGGGTACGAACAAAAAAACAAACAACCCCAACGGGGTTGAATAATCATTACTGACGCCCAGTTTCTGTGAATAATATTTTACCGGGTTTGATTAAATAGAATAGATTTATCAATCCGAAAATGATAAGAACTATTATGAATGCTATAAAAAATGAATACAATAAACTTTCCTCAATTTGAAATTCAGTATAAATATATTTAACCAGATCCAGGCTTGTGATTATTACAATCAGGGGAGTAGTATATAAAAGCAGCTTACGGCTTTTTGCCTTAGCTGCCAGATTCAGCATCAAACCCGCAACAAAAAGAGCTTGAATAAAATAAAGAATTGATGTAATCAGATCAAACTCTTTTGAAAAACAGATATGTTCACCTGTTGAATAAAAAGCAGTCGTCCCTTCCTTAAAGATATCCCAGAGCATTATCCGAAAATCCTCAAGATAATATTGGAAAATAAGGAAAGTCAAGACTAGGTGAATAACCTTAACAAATAATGGAATTTCACTTTTCTTGAGATAGTTCTTTAACCCCAGAGGGACTGCTAAAACTCCGTAGATAAATATTGTAATAATCATTTTCTTTTGAACAAATACTAATTCCCCAACGGGGAATCATATTGCAGCACAGGGCGGCCCTGTGAAAAATTAGCAGCATATAATATTGTAGTATCCTAAAAAAACCGCATTACAGATGATTAAAAGGCAATCTCGATCGCCCACAAGGGCGAACAAACCGCCTCATAAGAATTGCGTATGAAAACCGGGACGCAGGGTAAATGCCAAAAAGATAAAATGCTGTCTGAGCCCACCGATTAAGCTGCTGCATTTTCACTTTCAGCCCTATCTAACAATAAACATATGACTGATTCATTATGTAAGACCATTCAAAACAAACAATGGGCGAGTTTATTTTATCTGTGGTAGCGGGGCACCCTGGTTTTCAAGCAATTCTTATGCAGCGGCGATTTTTCTTTGGTTCGTTTCTTTTGATCGTTCAAAAGAAATGAACTGGGGTTTCCCCGAAGGGGTCCCTTTGGGAAAAAGGGGTTAGCCCCTTTTATGTGATCTTGAGCAATCCGGTCCATACAACGATTTCCCGCTAAATACCATTGTAGTTGGACCGGGGGTTTCGGGTTTTGCTAACCCCGGGTTGCTCCCTGACGATGAATGTCAGGGCTTACCCGGGGCTATTCATTATTGTACCCCTTCGGGGTACTAATAATTTGTAACCTGAATCAGACTGTCATTCTCATAGAGTTCCGTCCGAATTGTGTCCCCGTTTTCACTGAAAAATACCCAATTACCGGTTTTTATGTCATTGTAATATTTCTTTATGTTCTCCTTTTGACCATTTTCATAATACTCGGTCCATGTATCATGAAAGGAACCATTCCTTACAATGCCTGATTGTTTTAAATTTCCATTTTCATGAAAGATTGTATATTCCCCGTTTTCAATTCCATTGCTATCATGGTTGGATATACTATTTAATTGACCATTAGGATACCGAATCTTAAAAATACCAACCATTTTCCCATTTCTATACATAGCTTCAGTATGTACTTGTCCATTTTTATACCATGTCAATGCTTTGCCGTTTAATGTATCCATAATGTAATGCTCTTCCCTTATCTGGTTTCCATCTTCAAAGTACCTCCAGCAACTGTCTTTCAAACCGTCTTTGTAAAATCCTTCAATGCGAATGTTACCATCATATTCAATCACAGGTCCGTTCTTAACGGTACAGGTTGTTAAACAAACAATAATGATAATGAATATGGTGCCGATATTTTTCATATACTATTTGTGTTTTCTATAATTCCATTCAAATCCATCCCAAAAATAAAACCCCTCTTTAAGATTTTCGAAATCACTGATTAATTGCTTAAATCTTCTACGTTTCTTTTGCTTATTTTCTTCAGGATTTTCTTCTTCTTTTTTCTCCTGTTTATGAACTTTGAATATATATTTTGTTAATTTCCATATATCTTCAGCTGTTTCAATTATTTCTTCATCTCTGTGCTGGGTACTACTAGTAATATCTAAATTTTCAAGTTTTAAAATATCATCTAAAAATCCTTCTTTTCTAGCTCTTTCTATCATATTCTCATAAACTTCCTTATTTTCCCGAGTCATCAATATCTGGGCAGTAATTTTCCATGTATAATAGTTTTTCATACTATTCTTAAAACCAATACCCTGTTTAATATAATCCATATCGGATCTCCAGACACACCTGCCATTTGGATCGAATAGAACATGGAATTTATCTTGGGTACGTTTTTTCCTTTCTACTTTTCCATTTTTTATTTCATAATAATCTTCTCCCTTGGGATCAAGTCTATTCAAAGGATTATTTCCAACAAATGAATAGGGTGATTCATATAAATACAATTCCGCCATCGGATCCACGCTCCACCATCTCCCCACCTGGGGATCGTAGAACCGGGCACCGTAATGGTACCAGTTCAGGCCATTTTCGGGCTGGAGGGGCTTGCCGTTGTACCGATAAGGATTCTGCTCTTCCATTTCTTCCAGACGTTCATAGGATAATCCGCTGATCGCCAGACCGAACGGATAGTAATGACTCTCCTGCGTCACCACCGGGATACCGGCACTGTCGGCAAAACAGACCCGTACATTCCCGAGATGATCCTTTAAATGGTATTCATACCGGCAGGCTGAACCATCAAATAATATCCTTCCTTCGCTCATAACACAATACGCCAGCGAATCGTCAATATATACAAACGGTCCCGCATGATCGGTGACCGACTCCAGGTAGCCATCCTCACCATACACCTTCTTCCGCAACAGGCTACCCGATGCATCGTAAAGGTAATGAATCGCACGGTTTTTCTCCAGGTAGATCTCTTCGGGCAGGTTCAGGTGGTTGTACGTGATCCGGACAATCCCCTTGTTGTCATCCCGCACCATGTTACCGTTCCGGTCGTACTGGTATTCCGGCGACCGGTCGAAATCCTCATACCGCGTCCCCCGGTCTGAAAAATCCTGACCTCCGTCACTCTCGCTCCCGTCATCATCCAGCGCGATCAGCCGGTTTCCCTCGTAATGATACTGCAGGTCATCGATGACCCGGAAATCACCGTATGCTGATTGCCCCATCCGGAGCAGGGAGAGGATGTTGCCGTTCAGGTCGTAGGTGATGAAGGGAACACTGTAATCCCCGGTCTCTCCCGGGGAGGGGGCCCTGAGCGTGGTGAACAGGGCGCCGGACAGCCGGTCCAGCGAATCGTACCGGAACGCATATGCCGGCAGCGCCGTTGCCCGGGGGCTGTGCCAGACGGCAGAAGCGATGTTTCCGTTGTACTGGGGATAGCCGTTCATCTCATCCGGCAGGGCATCATAAAAGAGCTGCATGGAAAAGAGATCATCCCCCGGATTATCCGGGTCATTGATCTCCGTCAGCCACCCGCGGATGTTGTAGCGGTAATCCACCTTCTGCATTGCAGGTCCGTCATCTGAAGAGGGGTGCAGGCGTTTCCTGACCAGCTGCCCCAGCTCGTTGTACTCGTTCTGCACCAGGATGATCTCCGGCTGATCGTTGATCTTCTGGCGGATGTGCGTCAGCCGGTCGGCATGGTCATAGTCAAACCGCTGCTCGATGCAGACTGTTTCCCCGGCATCATGGTCGTGAATGGTACTGAGAAGCATACCATGGAAGGTGTAGAGGTTGCTGACCCGGTCGGTCCCGCCAAGGTGGTTTTCCGATACCGTCTGGATGAGGTTCCCGTACACATCGTAATAGAGGCGCGACCGGAGCCACCGGTCCGTTCCCGGGATCCGTGTTTTTGCACCTGTCGTTTTGCCCGTGTTGTTTTCCGCCGGGAGGAATGCCACGGCATGCTCCGGGCTGTTGGTGGCGCCATACACCGGTTGAAAATCCAGGTGATCCGTCACCGGCAGGTCGTAGTTATCGTAGAGAGTATAGGTCAGGGGTGTGATGTTCTCCGTGGGAAACGCCTGGTTGGAGTACTCCGTATTAAAGAAGGTTTCGTACTCCGGGCCTCTGGTATCCAGCATGGACTGAAGCTCCTCGCGGGTCGACGGGTTT
>CAZTES010000268.1:0-4124 GCA_964612275.1 uncultured Rikenellaceae bacterium | reverse complement strand
TAAAATTGAGGGATTCCCGGGCCTCGCTGTTGTTTTTCATATCGCTTCTGTTTGAGTTAGATCGTTCCCTGCCTGCCCGACCCTGCCTGCCGCCTGCCTGCCGGCAGGCAGGGCAGGCAAGGTGTCATGCGGGCGCTCTCCATAGGCAGGATTGTATTTATATATGCAACTGCTTCCCATAAAGGTTCCTACAAAAATAGCAGGAATTATGGAATATGGTCAGCTGGCATTATAATTTCAATTAATCCATTTAAAATTTGTAAATTGAGAACCCTTTACAGCATTCGCTCGGGCTAGAATACAACGAAACGATGGGAGTCATCTTGCTGGAAAATATGGAATTCTATGCTTATCACGGTCACTACAAGGAGGAGCAGATCGTAGGCAGCAAATTCCTGGTTAACCTTGATATTGAAACGGATATGGCCCGCCCCGCCCAATCCGACGACCTGAAAGATGCGGTGAATTACCAGAAAGCCTATAAGCTGGTGAAAGAGGAGATGTCGAAAAAATCACACCTGCTGGAGCACATTGCCAAACGGATCCTGGATGTGCTGTTCAAGGAGATGAAAGGCATAGAAAAGATCACGGTCAGGGTAGCCAAGATGAATCCACCCGTAGGGGGCAAAATCGATAGCGTAAGTGTTACAATGAGCCGATCCCTAAAAAAATAAGAACATCATACTGATTTCTGATGTTCTTATTTTAAAATGATTCTTACAATCTTCCCGAAAATTACTTCCCGGAAATTATTTTGTAATGCTTAATTATTCTACCGGTCAAAATTATCTTTTCGTGGTTTAGCCTCGTTTACAACCATTTTTCTGCTTTCGTATGAGGCACCATTCAGCTCGTTAATCGCTTTGTTCGCTTCCTTCTGGTTTTCCATACTGACAAATCCAAAGCCTCTGCTTCTGCCACTGAATTTATCTGTAATAATTTTTGAAGAACTAACTGTTCCATACTCGTTGAAAATTTCTTCCAACTCATTTTCATCTACCTTGAAATCAAGGTTTCCTACATAAATGTTCATTGTTTTAATGATTAAAATTGTTAATAAATTAATAATACGGACTTAAATAAGGAGAACTGATATGAACTAATCGTAAAAGGTGAGTTAGTAAATAAAGGCGCAAATTCTCAAATCTAAAATCGCGACAAAGGTATAATTAATTTTAATACAATTACTATTTATCTGTATATTATTAATTTAGAAGACACTCTTTCTTTTTGTACTCCAGTTCAGGAGGTTGTATTTTTATGGGCATGCAGACTATTTGTTTGACAAAGATTTAAGTAGTAACTTGCCTTAAACCAAACTCATTGCCATCATTATAGTGCAAGAAATGAATCTTCCTTTTAAGTAAGAATAACCATGTAAAATGTTTAAACTTTGGCTTTGTATCGGTATCTGTGGCATCATATGGATTGTAAACGGAATATGTATAATACATGCAATCAGGGAGAAAATTAGTTGCGAGCTTTACATGCACACTGGATTAAGCATCTTTTTTTGTGTGCTGGTCCTCGAACTTACTCTGGGAAACAATGGTGCCTGGGAGAGATTTGATATAACCTGGCTTCAGGTTATTGGCTGGCTATTATACGCCCCTTCAGCTTTTCTTGTTATCACTTCATTTATAGCACTCAGGCACCGGGGAAAATCAAAAGGTTCCGATTTTACTGAAACGACGAAATTCATTGATAAGGGGATATATGGCTATGTAAGGCAACCGATGACACTGGGGCTGGCAATATGGTCCGTTGCTTTGCTATTTGTATTTCAGTCGGTGCCGGCATCTGTCCTTTGTTTCATATCGCTGTTCTGCTTCTGGATGGCCGCAAGGAAAGAAAGCGAATATAACATCAGGAAATTCGGTGATGATTATAAAGACTACATGAAACGTGTACCCATGTGGAATCCTGGAACATTATTGATAAAATGAGCCTCTTTAACCAATGTCCGATTTGATATTTAGGAGAAAAATAACACCCTGGAGGGTCACTGATACCGTTTGGGAATGATTTTCAACAAAATCCCTTTTCAATGCCTGCGGCATTGTGGTCTATTCACTCTTCACAGTTCACTTAATCTGCGGAGTACGAGTCATGACGAAGGAGTGACTCGTGATCCGATGTGGGTGGCCCATCACTGAAAACCTCAACCTGCTTTGCAGGTTTTGAGGTATTTTAATTCCTTCCCTCCTTTAAACAAGCTTAAGTCGGTCTGAAATTAAAAAACCTCCACCACAATGTGGTGAAGGTTTTCAGTGAGGTCGCGAGCGGAGTCGAACCGCTGTACCCGGTTTTGCAGACCGGTGCCTAGCCACTCGGCCACGCGACCATTAGAATTAATCTTCTACGAGCTTTTATATCCTTTTACCAATTGTGACAAACTTTTTTTGTGCGTTGGCAGCCACCTTTGTACGCCATAGCTTTAGCGGCGGCGTGCTTTGTCCGCCGTAGTCCCGCACTTGCCTGACGGAGGCGGGCCATTTTATCAGGAATGCAAAGGTAATCAAAAATTGAATGAATCCATCGGCTATCCGTTTTTAAAATCATACCCTTTTCTTATGATATTACCGTGAAAATGGTAATTTTAATCCCATTATGTCCGGCCATTCATCCTACTGCATAAAATTCCTCATCCCAGGAATTATACTGGTTCTTCTGGCCTCCTGTACCGGGAAAGATAACCGGGAAAAACAGGGGGAGTACCTGTTCACGGAAGAGGAGATTGAGATCATTCAGCGCCACAACCTGGGGAAAGCCATCTACTCCACTCCCGTTGCAACCCGCGAGGGAAACGTGGTTGTCGGTTCACACGATAAATGCATCTATTTTTTTTCCAAACAGGGGGCGATCATCTCAAGGTATAAGACAAACGGATGGGTGCATGCATCACCCTGCCTGCTTTCGAATGGTACAATCGCTGTCGGATCTTATGACCACCACATGTACTTCTTTTCAGGAAATGGCAAACTTCTGCACAGGATAAAACCGGGGGGTACCATCTTCACCAGGATCTTGGAAATGCCGGACAGCAGGATCGTTTTTGGCTCAAACAAACGGGGCATCGTTTTTTACGACCAGGCGGACAGTTCCTATTCCTGTATCCCGACAAAGCGATTAACTCACGGAAGCCCTGCCATCCTTTCCGATAAGTGTTTTGCCATCGGATCGAATGACAGGCAGTTATACCTGGTAAGCCCAACAGGAGAAATAGAGGCAACGGTAAAAACAGGTGGCTGGATCGTTCACTCCGCTCCCCTGGAACTGGACGATTCCAACATCGCAGTTGGCTGTTATGATCATCACCTCTATATCATCAACCGGGAGGGAGAAATACTCCGCCGTTTTGAAACAGGGGGCAAGATCCATTCTTCCCCCATTCAGCTTTCCAATGGTAACATTGTATTCGGATCGTTTGACGGGCGTGTATACTTTTTAAACCGTGAGGGAACATTGCTGAACCGGTTTGAAACAGGAGGGAGGGTGATCTCCTCTCCTGCCTGCCTGTCCGATGAAACGGTGATCATCGGCTCCTTTGACCAATGCCTCTATTTTTTCACTCCGGAGGGAGTGCTAAAGGGTATTTATCCTGCAAAGGGCAGGATCTTTTCCTCACCGCTGGTTTTGCAGGACAATACCATCGTTCTCTGTACTACAAACGGGTTCGTTGAATTCATTCGATTAAAAAACCCGGATTGAATATCAAATCCGGGTATACGATAATCTTTTTGCCTATATTCTTTACTGCTATTCAGGTACTTCAATCACGTTAAAGGGTATTTTCAGCAGCGATTCATAATCCTCACCCGATTCAAGCAGATCGTAATCACCCTCTTCAAAATACCAGTTCACCTCAATCTTATCCGCTGCTTTGGGCATGCTTTCAAACTTCTTGAAGATGGTAAACAGGATTTTTGAGCTGCTGGTATTGAAATATTCCAGGCGGATATTAACGGTTAATTTATCGAGAGGATTGGTTGTATATTGATCTACCCAGTCGAGTACAGACCGGTAAAATGCCTGAGGATCCTCTGGTATAGACTTGCCCGACATTTCAAGAACCTTCTTCTCAGGATCAAAGTTTATCAGTGGTGTATTGTGTGTTTTACCGA
>CAZTES010000267.1:0-4149 GCA_964612275.1 uncultured Rikenellaceae bacterium | reverse complement strand
ACCACATAACCAAAGATTCCCAGGCTGAAGATGATCAGCAGAGCCGTAAATAATCTGCCGGTTTCTGAAAGTGGATGCACCTCCTGAAAGCCTACGGTGGAGATGGTAATGATGGTCATAAAAAAGGATTCCAACAGGTTAAAATCCTCAATGATTGAGAATCCAATCACCCCAGTTATGATAACCCCAAACAGCAAGGCTATTGGAAAAATGATCGAGCCGAATCCGTCTCGTTTCATGGTTGGCTTCCGGATATAATTTTTCTGCCAATACTGCACTCCAAACAGCGTTTAAGTTTACAATATTTACCTTTTAATTGTAAGAGAGCCTGGGAGTAAAATGCATTGTCTGCTTTTACACCCAGGGTATTCCATTTTGTAATGATTGAATTTTTCTCCGGCGGCATCCGATCCAGGAATTCCAGTGCCCGTTCCCCGTAATCCGGCAGGTTTTTTTCCACACCATACAGAAAGAGGAATGGAACAACGGTATTGATAATAAGCACATCCATGGCATCTTCTCCCAGCAGTTTCTTCTTTTTCTTCGTTCTTTTATGAAATAGATAATGGTCATCCCAGTAAGAGGAGGCGGAAACAGCCAGGAGTGCGCGTATCTCTTCCAGGTTTTCACAGCGTAATAACCTGGAGAACAAGCGTTCTGACTGATGGATCAGCATTCCGAACTGGGCAATCCGCACGGTTGGGAAATTGGATGGCCTGAGGCGCAAAAATTTCCACAGATGACCGCCAAGGGGTTTCAGCGAGAATTTCTCTTTCAGAAAGGTGTATTCCTTTTTCAGTGAACGGTAGTACTCATCCTCCGAAATGAGGTCATCGAGCATCCCTGCCTGCCCGAACAGCATCGCTTCCACCTGCAGCAGGTTATTCCGGTGTTTTGCCAGGTATTTATAGGGGAGTGATTTAGCCAGTAACTCAAAGGGTTGTGCATTTGTTTTAAATCCGAAATTTCTGGCCAGTTGCTGATAAAATGTTTCATCCCAGTCCTGTTTCTGATGTTGAAGCATGGAGCGGATCTCCCGGGATTTTTCTTCCAGCCGTTCCACAAGCACACTATGCAGCCAGTGCTTCAAATAAAACGGGTCAACCTTGAAGATGCTGGATTCGCAGGGTATCCACTCCTGGTTCTTCAGCAGGTGGATATAATTGTTATAGATCTTCGGATTGAAGGTTAGCTCAAGGGTTGGAATTTGCTGTCCATTGGTTTGATACACCGGTGTATCACGATCGGCTACTACCTGAAGGATAACATTATCATATGCTTTATCCGTATGGTGTTTATGCCTCAGCCAGTCAGAGGATCGGACATGTATTTCAACATTTCCAACCCATATTGTAGTGCCACTTCTAATTTTCGCATTGAAGAAATCAGGACCCGCATCGTGGTTCTGTTCCCCGGGATTAAGGACCTCTATGTTTTCACCATTGTCAGCGATCAGGTTGCTTTTATCGTAAAGGCTTTGTTTCCAGATGAAGTGTAAAAAATCCTCTTTCATGGGTTTCAGTGGTTAAACCAGGTCACGCTGGTTTAAGATAGCAGCCATCTCCTCCTGAATTTCCCTGGCTTTCTCGCCGGCAACTTTAGCAAAGTCTTGATTATTACTTGCATAGATAATTCCTCTTGATGAATTGACAAGGAGTCCACACTGGTTGGTCAATCCGTTCTCTGCTACTTCGGCCAGGCTTCCTCCTTGAGCGCCAACACCCGGAACAAGAAGGAAATGATCCGGAACAATTTCCCTGATATTTTTTAACATTACCGCTTTTGTTGCTCCCACAACAAACATCATGTTCTCTTTTGATCCCCAGTGCTGTGCTGTTCGGAGAACAGATTCGAACAATTGCTCGCCTGTTTTACTGTTTCTGATGAACTGGAAATCAGCAGCGCCCTCATTTGAGGTGAGCGCCAGCAATATGATCCACCGGTCCGGGTAGTTTAAAAAGGGAGATACCGAATCGTACCCCATATAGGGTGCCACGGTAACGGCATCAAAATCCATCTCTTCGAAGAATGCTCTGGCGTACAATCCGGATGTATTTCCAATATCTCCCCGTTTGGCATCGGCAATCAGGAAAATATCGGGATATTGCGAGCGAATATAGCGGACGGTTTCCTGAAGAGTATTCCATCCTTCCGTTCCCCGGCTTTCATAGAATGCCAGATTGGGTTTATAAGCCACTGCAAACCGGCTCGTTTCATCAATGATCTGTTTATTAAAATCGAACACCGGGTTTTTTTTACGAAGCAGGTACTGAGGGATTTTACGCATATCCGAATCGAGTCCAACGCAAAGGAAACTTTTTTTCCGTTTGATGTTTTCAACAATCTGGGTATAGTTCATGCGGATAAATTTCTTTCTTCAGGTTATAATTCACTCATTTTCAAGCGTTCTGCATTTTCAGCCATCTGGAGTTTCTCAATGATCGCAAGGACATCACCATCCATAATGGAGGCAAGATTATAGAGGGTAAGGTTTATCCGGTGATCGGTCATCCGTCCTTGCGGGTAATTATAGGTTCTGATTTTTGCCGACCGATCGCCGGTTGAGACCATGGTTTTCCGTTTTGAAGCAATATCCGAAAGGTATTTCTCATACTCAAGGCTGTACAATCGGGTTCTGAGCTCTTTCATTGCCTTATCCAGGTTTTTCAACTGGGATTTCTGATCCTGGCAGGTCACGACGATTCCTGTAGGGATGTGTGTCAGCCGGATTGCCGAATAGGTTGTATTCACCGATTGGCCCCCGGGTCCTGATGAGCAATAGGTGTCTTTCCGAATGTCGTCCGGTTTGATCTGTACATCAAATTCTTCGGCTTCAGGCAGAACAGCCACGGATGCTGCTGATGTATGCACCCTGCCCTGGGTTTCCGTTTGGGGTACTCTCTGTACTCTGTGAACGCCAGATTCATATTTAATGATACCATAGACTCCTTCTCCGGCAACCGTGAGCACGATCTCTTTATAGCCTCCAACAGTACCTTCTGTAAAGCGATTGACTTCAATCGTCCATTTCATTCTTTCACAAAACTTGGTATACATTCTGAACAGGTCTCCGGCAAAGATGCTGGCTTCGTCCCCTCCGGTACCTGCTCTTATTTCCACGATTGCATTTTTGCTATCATCCGTATCGGCAGGCAGGAGCAACATCTTGATCTTCTCCTCCATTGCCGGAAGATATTCATTTAACTCTTCCAGCTCCTGCTTTGCCATCTCTCTCATCTCTTCCTCTTTTTCAGTGGATAAAATCTTTTTTGCCGATTCAATGTTACTAAGGGTATTCTTATATTCTTTGTAGGCTAAAATCACGGGTTCAAGATCTTTATACTCCTTATTCAATTTGATATATCTTTTCATATCCGCGATGATCTCAGGCTCCGCGATGAGTTGCTCGACTTCTTCAAACCGGTTCTTAACTCCTTCAAGCTTTTCTAAAATGATATTTCTGCTCATGCTTCTGGTTCTTTACATTCGTAGGCAAAGGTAACTATTTCAATGGTTGGGAGCAACAGGTCTAATATGGAAGAGGGGGTATTAAGATGCAGGATCAGTAACAGAAGGTACCGTGTTCGCTTCGGATAGTCAATTTTTCTCCTTCTCCTTTTTCGCAATGTCCAATGACGCGTGCTTCGATGTTAAAAGATTCTGATATTTTTATTATCTCTTCAGCAACGGAAGGAGGGACATAGATTTCGAACCGGTGCCCCATATTAAAAACCTGGTACATCTCTTTCATGCTGGTTCCGGATTGTTCCCGGATCATCTGGAAAAGGGGAGGAATGGCAAACAGGTTATCCTTCACCACATGTAAATCATTGATAAAGTGCAGTATTTTTGTTTGAGCTCCTCCTGAACAATGGATCATACCATGGATGCTTTTCCGGTGTTGTTCAAGAATTTTTTTCACTACCGGTGCATAGGTTCGGGTTGGGGAGAGAACCAGTTTTCCGGCATCCAGTCCAAGCAACTGAATATCTGTTGTTAGGTTAAGTTTTCCCGAATACACCAGTTCATCAGGCATTTCCGGGTCATAACTTTCCGGGTATTTTTGGGCAAGGTATTTAGCAAACATGTCATGCCTGGCTGAGGTAAGGCCATTGCTTCCCATACCGCTATTGTATTGCTGTTCATAGC
>CAZTES010000266.1:0-4170 GCA_964612275.1 uncultured Rikenellaceae bacterium | reverse complement strand
TATGCAACAATCATTTTGACCCTGTTATGACAACTCCTGATTCATTAAAAAGTGCTTATGATGCAGCAAAAGAACAATATGCTGCAATGGATGTAGATACCGATTCTGCATTGCAAAAGCTGGGAAAGGTTCCCATCAGTTTGCATTGCTGGCAGAGTGACGATGTCAGTGGTTTTGAAGATCCAGGGGCACCCGTCACCGGAGGCATTCAGGCAACGGGGAATTATCCGGGTAAGGCACGAAACATCGACGAAGTCAGGGCTGATCTGGAAAAGACGCTCTCCCTGGTACCGGGAAAACACCGGCTTAGCCTCCATGCAATATACGGTGATTTCACCGGGAAGGAAGCCGATCGAAACCGGATTGGACCGGAGCATTTTCAGAGCTGGGTGGATTGGGCAAAAGCAGTACGGATAGGATTGGATTTCAATTCCACCCTCTTCTCTCATCCAAAATCCGATTCCGGTTACACCCTCTCCGATAACGATCCGGCTATTCGTGCATTCTGGATAGAACATGTTACCCGATGTCGTGAAATTTCTGCCTTCATTGGCAAAGAGCTGAAAAATCGCTGTATTCATAACATCTGGATTCCGGATGGCTCGAAAGACCTGACAGTCAGCCGTTTTAAACACCGCAGCTACCTCCGGGAGTCCCTCGATAAGATCTTTGCCAGGGCTTACGACCCCTCTTTCATGTCCGATGCTGTTGAATCAAAACTTTTTGGAATAGGACTGGAAGCCTTTACTGTAGGATCGCACGAATTTTACCTGGGATATGCCATTCAGAATAACATCATGCTTTGCCTCGATGTTGGTCATTTCCATCCTACCGAACAGGTATCTGACAAAATCTCAGCGCTCTTCCAGTTCGTCCCGGAATTGTTGCTTCATGTCACACGGCCCATTCGCTGGGACAGCGACCATGTTGTCATTCTGAATGATGATGTGCGGTCACTGTTCGAAGAAATTGTTTGGGCTGAAAAGCTGGACAAGGTGAACATTGGACTGGACTTTTTTGATGCAAGCATAAACCGGATCGGAGCTTATGTTATCGGAATCAGAGCCGTTCAGAAAGCCATGTTACTCGCCCTTCTGAATCCAGTAAAGCGGCTTAGGGAATATGAGGAAAAAGGATTGTTTTTTGAACGGTTAGCCTTGATGGAAGAAGCAAAGTCCAAACCCTTTGGTGCGATTTGGGACTACTTTTGCCAGATGAATGATGTTCCGGTTGCTGAAAACTACATCCTGGAAATCCAGAAATATGAAAGAGAAGTTCTTTCATTCAGATAGCTGAAACATCATCGGGCAGCATGAATCACGGGTATGAAACCCCAAAGCAAGCTTTGGAAACTTATTCCGCAGCAGAGCTGCGGGGTATTAAACCCTCCGCCTTCGGCGGGATTGTTCGACTTACAAATTTCAATGCACTACGTTTTTGAAATTTGAGTCTCACGAATAAAACCCGGAATTAAACCATCGGACACCCGGTAATTATTTGATTTCAGGGAGCAATTTCTTACCTTGTATCAGGAAAAAGTGAAAAATATATATACCCATATTATTGATGCCTTAAAAAGTGAACTGCAGCTCGTTATTGCCACCATCATCGAGACCAGAGGTTCAACACCACAGATTCCGGGCACCTCTGCTTTGGTTGTCAAAGGATCTGTCTGGAAAGGGACATTGGGAGGCGGTATTCTTGAAGCAGAAGCCCAGAAAAGAGGTCAGCAGGCTTCAAAAGATGGGAAATCCCTGCTATTTGAATACAACCTTGATGCTGATGTTGCTGCTGCCGAAGGCGCCCTGTGTGGGGGAAAAGCCACCGTACTCATTGATGCCCAACCGGAAAAACACAAAACCGTATTTAGTGAAATAATCCTGTCCATTGAGAAAAAAATACCAGGGGTCCTGGTAACGGCCATTCAGAAAAAGAGTGACCAGCTGGATATCGAGCGATTCTGGTATCCGGAAGGGTCCAAATCTCCTCCTGTCATATCCCGCGATCGTGATGTTTCTGCGGAAGCAAAAAGATCACTTGCTGAGAGGAAAACCAGGGTGATGACCATTCCCGGCGATCCATCCTCTCAAAACCTTCCGGAGCACATCCTCTGTTTCGAACCCATTACCCCGAAGCCACAACTGATCATTGCCGGCGCCGGGCATATCGGGCAGGCACTGGCCCACTTCGGAAGCCTTCTTGATTTTGAAACCACTGTGATCGATGACCGGCAGGAATTTGCCAATCCTGAACGTTTCCCAGATAGTGACCATATCCTGGTTAAAGATATCAGTCAGTCTTTAAGCGAACATTCCATAACACCCGATACCTACATTGTCCTTGTTACCCGTGGCCACAGGCACGATGCCAATGCCCTGAAAGCCTGTATCGGATCGGATGCAGGCTACATTGGAATGATTGGAAGCAGCAGGAAAATAAAACAGATGAGAAATGATTTCATCGAGAAGGGCTGGGCTACTTCTGAACAGCTTGACCGGATCCATGCACCCATCGGGATTGATATCTCCTCCACCACCATTCAGGAAATTGCCATTAGTATTGCTGCACAACTGATCAAGATCCGTCATCAGAACAGGAATATCCCTCGCGTTACTGCCATAGTACTTGCTGCCGGGGAATCAAGCCGTATGAAGAAACCAAAGCTCCTTCTTCCATACAAGGGGAAACCCATGATCCGTACCATAGTCGATACAATTACTCAATCAAAAGTACAGGAAACCTTTGTGGTCCTTGGAGCTGGCCATGAGAAAATAATGGATGCCCTTACTGGTTCTTCGGTTACCTTCTGTACCAACAAAAATTACAAAAAAGGCATGTTGTCCTCTATCCAGACAGGTTTGGAATCCCTGCCTGACCACAGTGAAGCCTGCATGATTCTCCTGGGTGATCAACCCATGATCACTCCGGAAATAATTGATGCAATCATTGATGCATACAACCATACACAAAAAGGCATTGTGCTCCCGGTATTTGAAAACAGAAGAGGTCATCCGGTATTGATTGACAGAAAATACTGGAGCCGTATTGACTCCATCGATCCGAAAGTCGGTTTGCGGGACCTGATCTGGAAGATCCCGGATGATATTGCTGAAGTCGGGGTGGATGAAGAAGGAATAATCAATGATATTGATACCCGGGAAGATTATGAATATGAAATCCATAAGGTTAAAAACGCATGAAAGAAATTATTCGTTTCGAACTGAACCATGAACCAAAGGAATTGGAACTGGACAATGACCTGATCCTTGCCTGGGCATTACGGATAAACTTCGGAATGACCGGTGTAAAATTGGGATGTGAATTGGGATTATGTGGTGCCTGCACCGTTTTGCTGGATAACGAACCGGTACGATCCTGTATACTGCCCATCAGTGAGGTTCAGGGGAAGAAGGTACTGACCATTGAAGGTCTGGCAAAAAATGGCGAATTGCATCCATTGCAGAAAGCGTTTATGAAACATGATGCGTTACAGTGTGGATTCTGCACACCAGGTATGATCCTTAACGCATACGGTTTATTGATGAAGAATCCTGAACCCAGCAGGAAGGAGATCATTGAAGGAATGGATGAAAATTTGTGCCGCTGCGGAGCCTATACCCGGATAATAGATGCCATTCAGGCTGCAGCCAAAGAAATGAAAGGAGGGTATGCATTATGAAAAAGAAAAGCAAAAAATCGGAGCCAAAACTTCCGGTAAATACCTTCGGCATGAAACGGAGAAGTTTCATAAAACTTCTGGGCGGAGGAGTGTTTGTTTTATTTTATGTGGGTGATCCTTTCAAATTACTGGCACAACGCCGGGAATTGCCGGAGGATTTTAACGCCTTCCTGAGAATCGACGAGGAGGGAATGGTATCCTGTTTTACCGGGAAGATTGAGATGGGACAGGGCGTCATTACTTCCCTGGCACAAATGCTGGCTGACGAACTCGAGGTTCCGTATGATCGCGTTGAAATGGTGATGGGAGATACCGATCTCTGTCCCTGGGATATGGGAACATTCGGCTCCATGACCACCCGGTTTTTCGGACCACCGTTACGGGCTGCCGCTGCCAAGGCAAGAACCGTGCTCACCGATCTGGCATCTGAATACCTGAACCTGCCTTCCAATCAATTAACCATAAAGGAAGGGGTGGTGATAGACCAGAAC
>CAZTES010000265.1:0-4193 GCA_964612275.1 uncultured Rikenellaceae bacterium | reverse complement strand
TAAGTAGTGAGCAAGCTCCCTCTTAGACTGACATGCAGCTCAGCTCGCATCCGTTCTACAAACAAGAATAATTAGTGGGATAGTGTTGAGGCAGGCCTATAAATATCATTACATGCATTAAAAAACACTAGGAACTCTATAAATGAACATGAAACGAATGTTTTCCATCCAAGGAGCTAGAATCCTAATAATCTTAAGTTTATTCGCCTCCTGGAGCAGACCAAGTGGCAATGAATACTTCGTGGATGCAGATCACGGTGATGACAGTAACAGCGGTAACAGCCGGGAAGAACCCTGGCAGACAGTTGAGAAAGTCAACTCGATGACCTTTAATCCGGGTGACAAGGTCTTTTTCAAACGGCAGACAAGTTATTCAAATGGCCTTCAGATAAATGGTGACGGCACCGAAGTCGCACCAATCCTCATTGGAGCCTGGGGTGAGGGAGATGCACCGAGTTTTACGAACACAAATGACGGTAACTACAACGGAAACTGCATCCAGCTCAATGGAGACTATCAAATCCTGGAAAACATGTACTGCTTTGGCACCAATGCCGCTCCGAGTGGTGGATATTTAAATGTATGGAAGCTTGGAGGAATAAAAATCAACTTGGGCGCAGACAACTGCGTAGTACGTATCTGCGAAGTGGAAGACTGTCCGATTGGAATCAATTCTTATGGTGAGCACACACTAATAACCGAAAACAACGTGCACGATTGCAACAGGCCAATCTGGTTTCCCTACTGGGGGCCGATAGGAATCCGCCTTGGCATGGGCAATCAGGAGGTTTCGTGGAATGAAATACGCAACTACCACTCTATGGGAGGTGAATGGGGCGGCGACGGGGGCGCAATAGAAATAGATGACGGAAGAAACCCGAGAAACAACATTTTCATTCACCACAACAGAACAAGTAAATGCATGGGATTTTGTGAGATTAGCTACAACTTCGATATTTGTGCCAGAGACAGTGTTAATTGTGCAACTGAAAACAGGATTTACGACAATATTGTCATAGCCTACAACGAATCTGCCGATTACAGAACCTTTACCCAGTTCTGGGCGCCTTTAAAAAATTCATTTGTTGAAAACAACACCGTTTTCAGGAAATGGGAGACTGCTGACATTGAATCAAATGTTTTCTGCGAAAACGACGAGGACAAACTGGCAACAACCAGCCCAACCACATACAGAAACAATCTTGTGGTAGTGGTCGAAGAGAAAACCCTTTCCACGTATGGAAACAGAAGTGGCATGGGCAACAGAATTTATCTTGGTTATCCCCTTGCACAGATCAAGCATAGCAACAACCTCTTTTATAATGTCGATGCCCCGCACGTTCTTTTCAGTCCAACTAATTCTAAAAACATTGCTCTTGGATCAAAAGCAATTATTGCAAACCCCGAGGTCGTGGACCTTAAAGGTGGGGACTACCACCTGACATCCTCAAGTCCCGCCAAGGATAACGGTGCTGACCAAGGGCACTATCATATGGATCTGGACGGTAATCCAATTGTGGGAACCCGCGATATCGGTGCATATGAATACCAGTCAGAATAAAGAAATGGTTGTAGAACAAATCACTAAAGCCGACCGCTTACGCATGTCACACCATTTGCGAAGCGGCAAATCCCGCGCCACCCTACGGCGGCTTAGTTCCACAGTTATACTTCATTCATCATATCTCCAAATCGAGATTAATTTCTTAAAAAGGAGGATTATATAGAATCCGTTTTTACTTGGATATATGAGTATTTTATGGTAATTTCCGGTAGAATATAATGTTAGCTTTTTGAATATTTTATTTATCTAAAGGAGGATAAAATGATTAAAACTAAATTTAAAAAGGTAAAGTATGATGTCACTGATGAGGCGATAATAAACGCAAGTCCAGACGTTGTCTTTAACGCAGTCATAGATGAAACATGTGGGAAAACAAGCTGGTGGATGCCGCATCTTTCTTTAAAGCCTCGTGAAGAGTCTATTTGTGGCATCGGTGACCTCATCGATGTAACCGTCCATAGTAAGCCTCCAACAAAGTTCACAACAAAAACGGTTGAAATCAAAACGAACGAAATGATCAAAGGGAATTACGTTGAAGGTGCATTCCGGGGGGAATCTTTATGGGAATTTAAAGACTTAGATGGTAAAACAAAGTTAAGTTTCCAGTGGCGTACTAAACCTGCAGGATTGCTGCTACGAATTTTGGCTCCTTTTTTACCTATTGAAAAAAATCATTCGGATGTGATGAAGTCGGGGTTTAATAATCTTAACAAATTTCTAGAGCAAAAATCATGAAGCTAACAAGGCTAATTCAGCCGACGCAAAAATCCGCGCGGCTGATTAGCAACGTTATACATCCGGAATAGCTAAACGTTTAACCTTAGAAGTTCGTTAATTATTGTTAGCATCAAGGAAACCCAAGCAAAATGGTATTTAATTCATCTATATATACTCTTCGATCCAGTTGTAGATCAATACAATTAAGAACAGTGAACTTTAACACACAATAATACTATGAACATGAAGAATCTAACAAGCATTTGCGTAGCCTTAATCATTACAACAAACCTTTTATCTGCACAGAACAGGGATAAGGTTATTTTCATCGATTCTAAACCCGGTTTTTTTCAGAATACCATTCTAAAAGAAGACCGTGATATCAAGGAAGAGCTGTCCAGATCCGAACCACGAAAATCTATTGCAGTTGACTTAACGGACTGGGACATACCCAATAAGTTGGATCTTTATCGCAACCGGCAATGGCATAATCCACCTCTTTCGCAGGGCAATACAGGTACCTGCTGGTGCTTCTCCACTACATCCTTTCTTGAATCAGAAGTGTACCGGCTCCACAATATTCAAGTCAAGCTTTCGGAAGCATTCACGGTTTATTGGGAATACGTTGAAAAAGCACATAGGTACATTAAAGAAAGAGGTGACTCCTATTTTTCAGAAGGTTCGGAAGCGAATGCCGTCACACGCATCTGGAAGAAATACGGTGCGGTATCTGCTGAAGCTTATACAGGATTGTTACAGGGCAGAAAATACCCCAACCATGCAGCCATGGTGCAGGAAATGAAAACTTACCTTGAGTTTATAAAAGTAAATTCAGCATGGGATGAGGAAGCGGCAATTGCGACAATAAAATCAATCTTGAACCATTATCTTGGCGAGCCTCCATCGAAAGTTGTGGTGAACGGCAAAGAGATCACGCCTTTGCAATACATGAAAGAGGTAATCCGAATCAATCCTGATGATTATGTGGATATTCTTTCTTATATGCAGGAACCTTTTCATCAGCAGGTGGAATATGAGGTGCCGGATAACTGGTGGCAGAGCGCCGATTATTACAATGTACCGCTTGATGAGTATATGAATGCCCTCAAGCAGGCGGTTCGAAGTGGATACACCGTAAGCATTGGAGGCGATGTCTCCGAAGCAGGTTTTGACCGTAATATGCAGTGTGCCGTTGTACCGGATTTTGATATCCCGGCTGGATACATAAATGATGATGCGAGGCAATTCCGTTTTTCAAATAAAACAACCACGGACAACCACGGCATACATCTGGTAGGGTATCTCGAAAAAGACGGGAAGGACTGGTATCTAATCAAGGATTCCGGTTCAGGTTCACGCAACAATGCTCCTGATGCTGAAGAATTCGGCTATTATTTCTTTTCAGAGGATTACATAAAACTGAAAATGATGGATTTCATGGTGCATAAGGATGCCGTGAAAGAGGTCCTGGAAAAGTTCGATAAAAAATAATTACAACTGAAATAAATAAATTTATGATGCATAGCTACGAGAAGAAGATCCTACCCCAGACACACTGTCTGAAACACTACCGATGAAATGCATGACATGGAACAAATCACTAAAGCCGACCGCTATTGCGGCGGCTTAGTTCCACCGTTAGATTTCACCTCCCAACCGGACATACTGCAACACAAATCCCGAAGAAGGCGGAGGGTTAAACCTGTCCGGGCAGGCTGGTTCCCCGCAGCTCTGCTGCGGAATAAGTTTTAAAAGCTTGCTTTGGGGTTTCATGCCCGTGATTAAAGGAATTGATTTGCTGAATGAAAAGTAATGGGCTAAAGCCCGTTCTTTGCCTAACGCAATATCCCCCGGAATGAATTCCGGGGTAACGGAAGGATTAACAGGGTAATAGATAACTTACCCCGGCATT
>CAZTES010000264.1:0-4210 GCA_964612275.1 uncultured Rikenellaceae bacterium | reverse complement strand
ATTCTATTATGAGATCTATTACCATTTTGTTAGACCCGGGACATTCATTTCTCCGGGCACAAACGGAGTAATGGGTTCTTTAGGAGTAAATACCGAATTTATTTACCCGGTCAATAATAAATTAAAAGTAGAAGCTTTTTTACGGTCAAATTTAATCTCGTTTTCTGGTAAAGAGGTGGATGAGCAAAAATATGCAGATGCTTCAAGTCCAGCCTTACTTTCGGTATTTACTGCAACAAAATTTGATTTTGACCTTTCCGTTCGCTATTACTTTTTTAATAGGATTTCAATTTCCCTGGCATACAAATTTGATCTTTCACGAATTAATAAATGGGATCCATATATTGCAGCCAGCGATAATATAATCATTTCATTAAATTTTAAACTCAAGCCATGATTAAAACAAGATGGATCGTTGTTATCAGCTCTGTCATTCTATTCATTGGCTGTGAGAATATAGTTGTCGACCCTGCACATTCAAATCTTAATGTAGAAGACTTTGAAGCAACCTGGGAAAGGGTAAATGCCGTTTATCCCTATCTTGAACTAAAAGGGATAAACTGGGATAGTCTGTATCTGGTTTACAAACCCAGAGCAGAACAGTCCAGGGGAGATGAAATATTCAATGTACTGATTGATATGTTGGGGGAATTAAGAGATATGCATGTTCATGTAAAAACTGCCGGCGGCAGACCGATAAGTACCTATTACGCACCTCGATGGATTAAAGATAAATATGCTTTTGATCCAATTGTTGTTTTAATTAATGGGGTTTGTTACAGTACAGGTGATATTTTCCCTGAAGTGATGAAACAGATCTCATCGGTTACTGTAATCGGGGATACAACAGCTGGGGGATCATCAGGATCGACTAGTTCAGCTCCAGCTGAATATGAACTACCAAGCGACAAAATAATATTTGTCGGCACAACAGATTGGCGTGGTTATGATGGATCACCCCTGGAATGGATTGGTTGTTTACCGGATATCCTTGTTGAACAGACAGAAGAGGATGTTAAAAATGGGAGCGATAAACAATTGGAATTTGCAATCAACTTTTTAAAATAACAAGCTCCTGGCTACTACTGAGATTTTATTAATAATATGTAATCGAGTCCCGCTTCAGCGGGATTATTAGTTATGCCATAGGCATCCCTACTGGATAAGTTGACAGGTTGACTTGTTAGCCACTTGTGCTATTGCCCACAGCACTCACATGGAGAAATACCAGTTCACAGAATAGTTGTTATTAATTGATTTTTGGGTATTTAGCTCCGTATTTACCCCGGCAGGGGTAGAACAATGAGTAACCACCGGTGACCACCGGTGGTTAAAATGCACGAGAAGATTACAACCCTGCAGGGGTTGAATAGTAAGCATCAACTCTGTAATATTCAACCCAATTCAGGGTTGAGCAATATCCTCATCTTAATTACCCGGCAGGCAGGAATGTTGAACGTTGGTTGATGTGGCGTAGCCATGCCTTTGGCAGATGTTGAACGTTCATCGCTGAACTTCCTTCAAACCTTCCAGCATTGCCACAACATTTTCAATGGGCACGTTTGCCTGGATATTGTGTACAGCATTAAAAACGAATCCTCCGTTTTCCCCGAATATCCTGCAATTATTTATTGCCTGTTTTTTTACTTCTTCGGGTTTTCCGAAGGGTAGGACCTGCTGTGTATCGATCCCGCCACCCCAGAAAACAAGCCGGTCTCCAAATTCTTTTTTAAGAAATTCCGGATTCATATCCAGGGCATTGATCTGAACGGGATTGAGGATATCGAAACCTGCTTCAATGAACGATTCCATGAAAGGAATTACGGCGCCACACGAATGTTTGAAGGTTTTCCATATCGTATTGTGATGGATCCAGTCGTTTACCTTTTTATAGTAGGGGAGATAGAGGCTGTTGAATGTTTCTGGGGAACAGAACTGTGTGGATTGTGTCCCGAAATCAGTGCCACAGGTAAAAACCACATCAATCCGGTTTCCGATCCTGTCGTGGATTTTTCCCAGGTTCTCTACCGCAATGTCCGTTTGTTTATCGAATACTTCGTGGATGTAATCCTGCCGCATCAAAGTCGACATGTACCATTCCTTGATATCGCGAATGCCTTTTGGGTGTTTCACCTGCAATCCAGGGACAAGGGCGATATCTCCCAGTCCTGTACCGCCGAATGATGCAATGATTCCTTTCCCGGTCTTTTCCAGCCTTTCGCCCTCCAGATCGATCCATTCCAGGTCTTCCTCCAAAACAGGACCAAACTCCTCGAGATTATCCGCGGGATCAAGGGACTCTTCCAGGAACGGTGGTTGCCGGATAATGGCATTGAAGAACCAGGATCCGGCAGGCATGACAGCGCTCGGTTCTACAGATTTATCGCCTTCAGGATAAACATAAAGATCCCCTTTACTATCCGGAATGGTGTTGAAGTCTCCCGGCAGCAGCACAACCTGTCCCCACCAGGTTTTGAATTCCTTCCATCGGTTATTCACAATGCCGAAGAGGTTTTTTTTGCCGTACAATCCAACAACATCGATTTCCATTAATTCCAATAAATCCTCATCAATCTCCCCCAGCATCTGGTAGGGCTCGATCACGGTAACAGGCTTCCATTCCAGTCCGAAATGATTTCTTAATCCTTCAACCACCTTCGCATGGACACCTGTAACACCGGTCCCTCCGAAATCAACAGGGATCCGGTCCGGTTCCTTATGATTAAGTGTTTCATGCAATCTGGTGCGGCTATTCATTTTGTTCGGATTATTGTTGGTTTTCCAGTTTTTCCCTCCACTCCAGATGGATCGTTTTCAGCATAGCCAGGGTATCCGGATATTCCCCTGCAAGATTGTTCTTTTCTCCGGGATCCTTTTCAATATCATACAAAAATTCACCCAGTTCCAGTTCTGTCATTTCATAATCTGCATGTTCACGACTACTGGCTGTTCTTAATTTCCATTTTCCCATACGCACGGCAGTTTCAATACCGGTGTCCCATATCAGTGTATCGTGGGTGATGGAAGGATCATTTCCGGTGAGAAGCGGAGTCAGATCGAGCCCATCGATGTAATCCGGAGCCTGTATATCCAGGCTTTTGCAAAGGGTAGGAAATATATCCATGGCACTGATTGCGTTGGCACATACCTTATCTTTGTTGAATTTGAGGGGCCATGAAATGATCAACGGTACACGGATCCCGCCTTCGTACAGTGTGTATTTACCACCGCGCAAGGGCGCATTGCTGGCATAGATGGGTGTCGATCCGCCATTATCGCTGAGATATATTATCACTGTATTTTCGCGCAGATTCAGTTTTTCCAGCAAGGTTAACATTTTCCCGATTTCCCGGTCAAGATAATACAACTGTCCGAGGTAGTGCTCCCTTCCTTCGGGATTGTTCGGTTTTCGGCCCTGAACATACCAGTCGTAATACTCTTCGGTCGCAGGATCCCAGTCGTGATATCCTTTCAGCCCATGGGATTGTAAATAATCATTTGGAAGCTGGTGTGTGAAGTTATGAACGGCATTGAATGAAACCTGGAGAAAGAAGGGTTCAGTTTTGTGTTTCCGGATAAATTCACAGGCTTTGTTTGCCAACATTTCCGTGCTGAATGCCAGGGTGTCTTTCTGTTGTGTAGCATCCCAGACCGGACCTTGCCTCAGGCTCTGTCCCCATTTGTTGTTTTCGTTTTTCAATTTCTGGAATGCTTCTTCTGCCTCTGATTGATGGATCAGGTAATGTTTACGGGCCGATGTAAAACCAAAGTATTCATCAAATCCATGATTCAGTGGAAAACTTCGGTTCAGTGTGTCGGAATCTCCTGCACCATAATGCACTTTCCCAATGTATCCTGTAATAACATTTTCTCCCTTCAGGATTTCCGGAAGGGTGATGTATGCTGAATCGTGGATGCCTTTTCCTCCATACCAGAATGTACCCCACCGTTGCTGGTAACATCCCGTAATAATGCCAGCCCGGGAAGGATTACAGATGGGAGAGGTGGCATACGCCTGGGTAAATCGTATACCGGAAGCGGCAAGCTGATCCAGATTGGGTGTCTGCACATCATCTGCGAACCCGGTACAACTCATATCGGCATATCCCTGGTCATCGGCCACGATGAGCAGGATATTTGGGGCAGGTTGTTTTTCCTGCCGGCAACCGGTAATGCACAGTAAAATGGCAAAACAAGGCAGAATGACAAG
>CAZTES010000263.1:0-4213 GCA_964612275.1 uncultured Rikenellaceae bacterium | reverse complement strand
GTTGAGCCTTTTTTCCTGGGGCTCTGCCAGTTGGTTTACCTTGCTGGATGTTTGGCCTGTTTCCTGTGCAGTCAGGATGGCTGTTAAGCTTATCAGCAAAATATTCATTGTCAAAATTTTGCCGTGTAATTTTTTCATGGTGGTTTATTGGTTTAATTATCCTGTTCGATTTTGAAGATATAGATGTAGAGGTTGTTCTTTTCAAGGAAAGTCTCAGTACGTTCAAGAATATAACCGGCAGCAGCCATTTGGGCTTCGATTTCTTCGGGAGATGTTGAGGTCAACCACTCTCCAATCGCCACTACTCCTCCCGGTTTAAGGCTTGGTTGTGCATTCTTCAGCAGTTTAACCGGATCTTCGAAATGATGATAGGCGGAAATGATGAAAACTACATCCAGTGTTTTATCCGGCAATTTCGGATCTGTAATATCACCAAGGATTACCTCGACATTTTCCAATTCCCAGCGGGCACATCTTTTTTCGAGGTGGCTGAGTGATTCAGTGTTAATATCTTCTGCATAGACCTTACCCGTTTCTCCGACTCTCACAGCCAGTTGTACTACATATCGTCCTCGACCGGCACCAATTTCAGCAACAGCCATTCCTGGTTTAATACCGATGGCATCCATTACCTGTTCGGGAGGTTGCAGACGGTTTAGTCTTCCTTCATTTGCATTCTCAGGGGTAAGCACACTTTCAGGCTCCTGGCAAAAGGAAAGGGTGACAGAAATTCCAGCTATAAAAAACAGGATTATATTCTTTTTGAAATCCATGATTTTATATTTTTTATTTTAATTCTTTTGGTTTCAGATCTTCTATGATTCTAATGGAAACCCAATAGATATCTCCCCTGTTGCAGAAAAACAGGTATTTACCATCCGGTGATATGGTTGCCAGCATTTTTCCGCCCGGCAGATTCAGTTTGCTGCCTAAATCGATGGATTCACTCCAGGTTTTATCTTCTTTTCGAAAGCAGATGAATAAATTTTCTTCAGCATCCCATTCGCTTCCGGATCTTTGTGAGTCATAAATCAGGAAACTTTCATCCGGAGCTATGCTTGAATGGTTTCCTCGTTTCCACCCTTCAGATGGTGCGTTTAAAGCACCAGCTATTTCCCTGAAGGGGATGAACTTGCCATTTTCAAGCCTGGTAACCCCTGAGTTCAGATAAATATTTCCATTTTCAGATGAGGTAGCAAACATTCCCATGCAGAGATGTTTTGGTTCTCCCCATTCATCACCCATTCTCTCGATGAACCAGATTTGAGTTGGTATTCTTTCTCCCTCAAATCCCGGGAAGGGACGATTACTGTTAAAATACATTACTTTTCCATCGGGTGTAATGTGTGGTTCGTTGTCAATGTACTGGGTATTAAAACTTGCGGGGACCGGAACCGTCCAACCATCATTCAGCCATTTGCATACCATCATTCCTGCCCCTTCCGCAAAGCGGAAAAAATAGTACTCTTTGCCATCGGGTGTTAAGGTTCCACTGAATTCACGAAATTGCTCTGTCGATACGATTCCGGGAGCAAAAACCTCGGGTATCATCCCAGGTGGTTTCTGGCCAAGGTATGGGCCGGTGAGAACGGGGAAATCATCCTGTTGAGCGTTACAGTGAAATATGCAAATGATAATGAATATTAGTCCTGGATATATTGTCTTTTGTTTCATAGTTTGTTCCTATTTTTATTTTAATCGCTCTTTTTTCTGAACCGGATGATCTCCAATCCATCGGTCCCGTCGGCGATATAAATCAAGTCACCTACAATCTGGATTCCGTTTGGTCTGCCCCCGTCAAAAAAGGAGCCGATTTTAATCCTCCTTCGCGTTCCGCTTCGGCGGACGAGAAGGTGTGGTTTAATTCCCCGGGGTTCTACCCCGGAAAGACGGGTCCAGGGTTCTACCCTGGGGTTTCATACCTTTGATTTGGATGAGCGGGATCACTGATATCAAGTATTTCCAGTCCGTTATCGAATTCACATACATAGGCATAGTTGCCGATCACCAGAACTGTGACAGCCATTCCATCGTCATTGAACTGTCCGACTTCTTCAAAAATAACCTTGTTCTTTTCAGTTTGCCGGTGATCGGGACCAGACCATTCACCTGTCAGAAGTAGTGGAAAGATAAGGGGAACAATTGCTGATATAATTGGGATTTTCATTCGATAAAATTCATGTTTGTTTTATTTCTTTTCGGATAAAACAAAGGAATGACCGGGTTTCCATTGGCCATCCTGGAGTCGATACCATTGATCAAGCAGCTTCCCATCTTTGGTCAAATGAAAAGTATTCTTAAACTCGATCTTTTCCTCTGGGAAAGTGGCATAGCCATACATGAGAATATTACCATTTTCTTCTTTTACATGACCGTGCAAAAAATTCCCGTTGCTGCTGATGGAAAACATGCCAATTTCCTGTTTGCCGGAATCCCAAAAGAAATAGGCTTCGGTAACAAAGTTTATTTTTTTTATCTCAGTGGTTTGCTTTACAGCTTTCCCTTCCCATACCACATCCCACCTGCACTGTCTCATTGCTCCCTCACCAAGACGTGGCATTTCCGCCTCCCATGTCTTATTGGTAAGGGGCTCCAGTAAAGCTAAATGTTCATCAAGTTGTTGTCCGAAAAGTGAAGGAAAAGGGATACAACTTACTAAAATTGCGTTGAGTAAAACTCTCATTATTTTCATGATCTATCTCTATTTTATTGTGTCAGTTTTCAATTCAACATCCTGTTTTATGGATTGAATATACCATACACAAACCAGAAGTCGTCAATTCCACACTCTCCATAGGCGATCCTGAAATAGCCGTTTTCTCCCCATTTCTCGCCCCAGGAATTCTTACAGGTCCAGTATCCGCACGATAACAGAAGACAGGATCAATCCGGGGGTCATCTGCTTCACGCACCAGATTAAAGAAACAATAGGCTTTTCGTTTTTTTTCATGCCTCTCTGTAGCGAACAAATCGTTTGGGTTTCCAGAAAATGATAATGGTTATGCACACAAAAATCCAAATTCCCACAAAAATTATTGCTGAGTTTTTATTTTCCCAGGTTGGAAATATCTGGGAATTCATTAGTGCATGAACGAGGATTACTGGCAACAGACTTCTTTTTGTATTATTGTATATCCAGGTGATTAATATTGATTCCAGGAGGATTCCAAACCAGAATGCTAAAAAGGGCAGATCTCTGGAACCCATAAACCATTGCTGAAGATGCCAGGGCCCCCAGAAAGCTGCCAGTATAAGACTGGAAATCAGTGCATTCCATTTTGTTTGCAATCTATCCAAAGCATACCCTCGCCACCCATATTCTTCAAGCATTGCCAAACAGAGCAAGCCAAAAAAGGCTTTAAAGTATGTCAGGGGGTTGTTAATTATAGGCATTTCAGGAAAGGATTCCCCTCCAAATAAATTTGCCAGAAGAACAGATAAAAACTCCATGAAGGGGATTATAAATAGAACTGGAATCCACCAAATTCTTCTGAACCGAATGTTCCAGGCTCTTTTCAACAAACTGAACATTCCATCTTTACCATGGTTCAGATAGGTCAGAAAAAATGCGGCAATAAAAGGACCACAGGGAGGAAGATATTTGGAGAGTACCAATAAGAACTCAGGAGATTCAATAATTCCATGGTAATCCAATGTTCGGGGCAGTTGAAACAACCATGTAAAGCAAATGGCAATAAGAAAAAACCACCAAACATTTGATAATCCTTTTTTCATGCGTTTTGGATTCAATTATCATTTATTTTCTGGTAATAGTATACGAGCGTCTGATGAAGGAGAGCTGGGCATGAAGGATTTTGTCATGCTCATCCCGGGTGAAGATCAGGGTCCACGGCGCCTGTTTAAAATAGAAGAAGTCCCTGGCTACGGGATAGATCTCATCGGGTCCGAATTCCATGACCTTAAGTTGGTCACCCTCCCGCCATATTTCGAGCAATAGATAATCTCCGATATAATATTTCCCGATATATTCATCCAATTCATTGACAGGCAGCTTAATGGCCTTCGGCTTTTTAAAATAGAGGTGCTGCGGGTACCTTCCGGTGTTATCCTGGACGTTGAAGGGGAGTTCTCTGTTCCTGAGCAGTTCGATTACGTTATCGTGTCCGCTGCGACAGGAATAGTGCATGGCTGTCCAGCCTTCATTCGTCTTTATCATCGGGTCAGAACCCTGATCAAGCAGGTACTCCACCAC
>CAZTES010000262.1:0-4242 GCA_964612275.1 uncultured Rikenellaceae bacterium | reverse complement strand
CCTTGAATTTGTGGTCTGCAAAAATACAATTATTTTTATTAATACAACAATATTGAGAATATTTTATCTGTATCATTTTATCTGTAACTTGGAGCCCGATTGATAAATCCCGTTTTATGTTCCGGCACAGGATATTTAATCACGATAACATATATTTTGCCGGGCTTATCCTTTTGGGGATTTGCCTGCCGCTGTCTAAATTCGGGATGAGTGTTGCCATATTTATCCTGCTGGGGAACTGGATCCTGGAGGGGGATTTTAAACGCAAACAACGGATGCTGCAACAACGGAAGAGCATCCTTATTTTCATCATCCTCATTCTGGTTCACATTATCTGGTTGCTGAATACATCCGATTTTCAGTATGCTTTAAAGGATATCCGGATTAAATCGCCCCTCTTAGCCCTTCCCCTGATCATGGGAACTTCACGGTCGGTTACAACCGGTCAGTTGAAGACGATCATTCTCTTTTTTGTGGGGGGCGTTACGGTTGGTACCCTGGTAAGCAGCTTTATCCTGCTTGGCTATTCGGGTGAAGTCATTGATAACATCAGGGATATCTCTGTTTTTATCTCACACATCCGGTTCAGTTTGCTGATTAATATTGCCATCTTTTCATTGGGATACCTGTTGTATAATCATTCTGACCGGCGGAAGAAAATTGAGACCATTGTCTGCTCGACCCTCCTCCTCTGGCTTGTCATTTTTATATTTATACTGCAATCCCTGACCGGAATGGTTATCCTTCTGATCGTTGGTTCTATCCTGTCATTGATCATGATTCGCAGGCTGACCAATTTCATGTTAAAGTATTTCCTGACCATTGCATTGGTCACGATTCCATTGATCATTATAGCCTGTGTCAGCCGGGCGATTATTCAGTTTTACCGGATCGATGAACCCGATCGTGAAAGTATTGCGGAGTTTACGGCAAACGGAAATCCGTACGAACACAATTTTCAGAACAGGCAGGTTGAGAATGGGAACTACATATGGATCTATGTTTGCGAAAAAGAGCTGGAAGAGGAGTGGAACAAAAGGAGCCGGTACGAATATACCGGCATGGACGACCGGATACAAAACCTGAAATATACCCTGATCCGCTACCTCACCTCGAAAGAGCTGAGGAAAGATTCTGTTGGTATATCAAACCTGACAGATAAAGATATTCAGCGCATCGAACAGGGGACTACCAATTACAGGTTCTGGCATGGCAGTGGATTGGAATACCAGTTGTATCAGTTAATCTGGCAAATCGATGTATACCGGAAAGGGGGCAATCCCAATGGTCATTCGGTTACCCAGCGGATTGAATACCTGAGGACCGCGTCTCAGATCATCGGGGATCATTTCTTCTTTGGTGTGGGTACCGGTGATCTTCAGAATGCATTCGATGAGCAATATGATGAAAATAATTCGTTGTTGAGCAACCGGTGGAGGTTACGCGCTCATAACCAATACATCACGTTCTTTATCACGTTTGGAGTGGTTGGCTTCCTGATCTGTATCGTTGCTTTAATCGTTCCGGTTTTTTATGAAAACAAGCAAAACGATTACTGGTTCATGATGTTTTTTTTCGTCGCTCTCTTATCCATGCTGAATGAAGATACCCTGGAAACCCATGCGGGTGCTACATTTTTCGCCTATTTCTATTCCCTCTTTCTTTTTGCCAGGGATAATAAATGGTTTTAGTTTAATATTAAGCGGATTATTGGAAAGATGAACACGGATAGAAACTTTTTACTGCAGGCAATCAGGATATCGGAAAACAATGTGGAGAAAGGAGGGGGGCCATTTGGCGCTGTAATTACAAAAAATGGTAAGATCATTTCCAGTGCAGGGAACCGGGTCATTTCATCAAACGATCCGACAGCTCATGCAGAGATCAGTGTAATCAGGGAAGCCGCTGAAAAGCTGAAGAGCTTTGACCTGAGCGGTTGTACCATCTATTGCTCCTGCGAACCCTGTCCGATGTGCCTCTCGGCTATTTACTGGGCCCGGATTGATCGCATTGTATATGCAAATACCCGCATGGATGCCAGAGAGGCGGGATTTGATGATCAGCTGATCCATCAGCAACTGATGAAACCGGAAAAGAGCCGGCTGATCCCGGCAACACAAATGTTGCATAAGGAGGGTAAACGGGCTTTACAGATGTGGACTGAAAAGGAAGATAAAATTGACTACTGAAACCGGGATGTCGGCATGAATAAAGAACGGCTGAACCATAATTTTTTTATCAGGGATGTCCTGGATGTTGCCCCGGAACTGCCGGGGAATTCATTGGTTAGGCAGTTCGAAGATGGCTCCCTCTGCAGGTATACGATCCTGGAGGTGGAAGCCTACCGGGGGAAAGAAGACCTGGCCTGTCATGCGAGCAAAGGGAGGACCAACCGGACTGAGATCATGTACCATGCAGGAGGGAAAATCTATGTCTACCTGATCTACGGAATGTATTGGATGCTTAATTTTGTTACCGGAGAACAGGATACGCCCCAGGCTGTTTTGATCCGGGCGGTTGAAGGATTTGACGGACCCGGGAAATTAACCCGGGAATTGCAGATCGATAAGTCCTTCTATGGAGAGGACCTTGCAACATCAACCCGGATCTGGATTGAGCATTCAACAGCAAAATATGATGTGATCAGTACAAAGAGAATAGGAATTGATTATGCCGGTGAAACATGGAAAAATAAACCCTGGCGGTTTGTGGGTATACGGCGGTAATCTGCTGTTAGTACTTTATTTTATGGAGAACGATCCGATAGTCATGTAGTTCTTCAGAATATAGGTAACATTTTAAAATGTTTAATTTGCATATATTTTTATGATCTTTAGTCGACTCTTCCATAGGAATGCCTTCGGCAAGAGAGTCGACCTACATACTATCGGTTTAACCGTAAGGTTTCGGTAAATAATTATACAATGTAGGGCGACTTTTTAAGTCGCCTATTACTATATTATGCCAAAAGAACCCATGCATAGAAAAAGCATTACAGCCCGGAAACAACCAGCCCGGTGGTTGTTCCTTTTCCTGTTGTTCATCCCGTTGATATCGGCAAAATCATTCGGTCAGTTGAACAACCAGCCCTTTTATCTTCCGGCAACCTACCAGGTGGAGAAGAAAAATGACATCTATATCAATCTCACCACCATGGGTTTCACAAAAAACAACGAATATTTTGACAGGATTGCAGATGGATACACGTTGTTTGGATATCAGATCATGTCTGAGCTTGTCTTTTTCCCTGCCGAACAGATTAGTCTTGCTGCAGGCGTTTTTGCGTGGAAAGATTTTGGTACTAACAAATACTCAAAGGTTGCTCCAACATTTACCATTGATGTCGGGTGGAAGTCCCTTCGTTTACTTTTTGGGACGTTGCATGGAAATCTGGAACATCAGTTGATCGAACCCATCTACGATTTTGAGCGGGTCATGACCAACCGCATAGAAAATGGTGTTCAGGTAATTTACAACAGGGACCGGTTTCTTGCCGATTTCTGGATCAACTGGGAGAACATGCTGTACGAAGGAGATCCGGACCAGGAAGAACTGTCCGGGGGATTGGTGACAAAATACCGGCTATTGGAACACGAATGGTTTGATCTTGAGATACCCTTCCAGATCCTCGGGATGCACCGCGGGGGCCAGATCGATGCGTCACCCCTTCCGATTAAGACCGTATTTAATACAACCTTCGGGGTAAGCGGATACCTGAAATTTCCGGAAAGTTCATTTTTTCATGGGATAAAAACGGACGATTACCTGGTGGTGTACGATGACCTGTCCTTCGATAAACGCGACACCTACCGGGAAGGGTACGCTTTCTATCTCAATCTGGCATTGAAAACAAAACTGTTTGACCTGATGGTTAGCTACTGGAACGGGGATAAGTACATTACCAACCATGGAGGGGACCTGTACAATTCCAGGTCAACGACCTTCAAACATCCGGATTACCTTGAGCCAAACCGGGAATTGCTCATATTCAGATTGTTGCAGGATATATATATCCTTGACAACCTGTGTATCTCAGCCCGGCTGGAACCCTATTACAATTTTGTGACACGGAAATTTAATTTTTCCCATGGTTTGTATATTAATTATAAACACACCTTTTTTGTAAAAAATATAAGCCCAAAGATGCCTTAAACATGCCTGCCCGCCTTAGGCGGGCCTTTGGCAACGTGCGGGGAAAAGAGCGAATAAAGTAAACCAACCCTAAAGGGGTTGAATAAAGAA
>CAZTES010000261.1:0-4261 GCA_964612275.1 uncultured Rikenellaceae bacterium | reverse complement strand
TGATATCCGTTGAAGAAGAGGTGGAACTGGCACAGCGGATTAAAAAAGGTGATCGTGATGCCCTGGAAAAATTGACCAGGGCCAACCTGAGATTTGTCGTTTCGGTTGCCAAGCAGTATCAGAACCAGGGATTGAGTCTGCCTGATCTGATCAATGAAGGGAACCTTGGACTGATTAAAGCAGCTGAAAAATTCGACGAAACGCGTGGATTTAAGTTCATCTCCTATGCAGTCTGGTGGATCCGGCAGTCGATATTGCAAGCACTGGCTGAGCAATCCAGGATTGTACGCTTGCCATTAAACCAGGTCGGATCACTCAATAAGATCAACAAAGCATTTTCCAAATTTGAACAGAAGTATGAACGCACTCCGTCACCCGAGGAACTTGCCGATGCTCTTGAACTTCCCAAAGAGAAAGTGACCGATACCCTGAAAGTGTCAGGACGTCATGTATCTGTCGATGCACCCTTTGTTGATGGAGAGGACAATAGTCTGCTGGATGTCCTGCCGAATAACGATTCGCCGGTTGCCGACAAAACCCTGTTGAATGAATCCCTGATCAAGGAGATCGACCGGGCTCTGGCAACCCTGACGGAACGTGAACGGGATATCATCAAACTCTTTTTTGGCATTGGTATCCAGGATATGACTCTGGAAGAGATCGGAGAGCGGTTCGGACTGACCCGTGAACGGGTGAGGCAGATAAAGGAAAAAGCCATTCGCCGGCTCCGTCATACCTCCCGCAGTAAACTGCTGAAATCGTACTTAGGGTAAAATATAGTCAGACGTTTTTCGATTACGATGCCTGTATCGGTTGTCGTTCATCGGTTACGTTTTAAAAGACAAACAACGAATACCAATCCACTTCAAAATTCACAACCCTTATTCGTCAGACCAACTTTCTCCCACACAATCCATCGCTTAGTGGTCAGACGAAGTTCTGCCTACTGCATACTGTAAACTACCTGCTGCCTTCCGCCTGTAGCCTGCTACCTTTCTCTGAGTCACTCAGTCACTTCGTCTCAAAGTCTCTTTCATCAGCCGTAGCTTTAGCGAAGGCTGACCCCTCTCAAAGTCTCACAGTCTCATCGTCTCAACTCTTTTTCCACTCACTTTCTTGACTTCAGGATCTTTTCCAGCTCGTACATCTCATCCCGCAACCGTGCGGCTTCAATAAAGTCAAGCTCCTGTGCCGCATTCTCCATGGATCTTCTGGTTTTATCTATCGCTTTTTCCAGGGCTTTTTGATCCATGTACTGCACCACCGGATCGGCTGCCACATCCGTTGTCTGTGGCTCAATATATGCTTTTTTCATGCCTTTTTTCCCGGAAAGATCACCCATAATGGATGTGGTTGCTTTGATGATCTGGCGGGGAGTGATCCCCATCGCTTCATTGTAATTCAACTGTTTTTCCCTGCGCCGGTTTGTCTCATCAATGGTGCTTTGCATCGATCCGGTGATCGAATCGGCATACATGATCACCATACCGTTGATGTTTCTTGCTGCCCTGCCGGCTGTTTGGGTAAGCGACCGGGATGACCGCAGAAAACCTTCCTTATCGGCGTCAAGGATGGCAACAAGGGATACTTCCGGGAGGTCAAGCCCTTCCCGCAGGAGGTTGATCCCCACCAGGACATCAAACGTTCCTTTTCTGAGGTTTTCCATGATATCGATCCGTTCCAGCGTATCGATATCGGAATGAATGTACCGGCATTTGACATCCAGCCGGTGAAGGTAGGCACTGAGTTCTTCCGCCATTCTTTTTGTAAGGGTTGTGACCAGTACTCTTTCATTCTTTTCCGCCCGGAGATTGATCTCTTCCATAAGGTCGTCAATCTGATTCTGACTGGGCCGAACCTCGATAGCCGGGTCAAGCAACCCGGTTGGCCGTATCACCTGGTCAACAATGATTCCCTCACTCTTTTCCAGTTCATAGTCGGCGGGTGTGGCGCTGACAAACAGTACCTGACCGATGAGCTGTTCAAACTCTTCGATTTTCAGAGGCCGGTTGTCCAGGGCTGCAGGAAGGCGAAATCCATATTCCACCAGGGTCTGTTTCCTGGAATGATCTCCTCCATACATAGCTCGGATCTGCGGTAACGTAACATGGCTCTCATCAATCACGGTAATGAAATCTTCAGGGAAATAATCCAGCAGGCAGAAAGGGCGGGTACCCGGTTTACGTCCATCAAAATAGCGGGAATAATTTTCTATTCCGCTGCAATAACCAAGCTCCTGTATCATTTCAAGATCGTATTTTACCCGCTGCTCCAGCCGGTTTGCTTCCGGGTCCCGCGCAATTTCATGGAAATACGCTACCTGTTTTCCCATATCCTCCTGAATCTCTGACAGGGCATTTTTCATCCGTTCCCGTGTCGTAACAAAAATATTGGCAGGATAGATGAATACCTGTTCATGCGACTCGATCACCTTTCCATTGACCGGATCGAACGATTCGATCCCCTCGATTTCGTCACCCCAGAAAACAATCCGGTATGCATAATCACCGTATGCCAGGAAAACATCCACCGTATCTCCCTTTACACGGAAGGTCCCCCTCCTGAAATCAAATTCATTTCTGGAATAGAGACCATCCACCAGTTTTCTCAGGAAAACATTTCTCGGGATGGTTTGTCCGGTTTTTACCTTGAGGGTGTTGCTGTGAAAATCTTCCGGATTGCCGATTCCAAAGAGGCATGATACGGAGGAAACTACGATGACATCCTTGCGCCCCGAAAGCAGGGATGAGGTTGTGCTGAGGCGCAATTTCTCAATCTCGTCGTTAATCGACAGGTCTTTTTCAATGTAGGTGTTTGTAACCGGCAGGTAGGCTTCCGGTTGGTAATAATCATAGTAGGAAACGAAATATTCAACCGCATTGTTCGGAAAAAATTGTCTGAATTCACCGTACAATTGAGCAGCCAGTGTTTTGTTATGACTCAGCACCAGAACGGGCCTCTGCACCTTTTCGATCACGTTGGCAATGGTAAATGTTTTCCCTGACCCGGTGACTCCCAGCAGGGTTTGAAAAGGGGTTCCACTATCCAGTCCTTCCACCAGTTGCCGGATAGCTTCCGGTTGATCCCCGGTGGGACGGTACTCCGATATTAAGTAAAAATCCATTCACAAAATATATGACGAATGAAGCGGTTTGGCAATCCTGCTCCGATAAGGGTCTGATCGGGCGCTTATTCTTCTTTTCTCAAGATCAAATAGACCGGCAAATGGTCACTCACTCCGCCAAAATAGGAAATGCCTCCATAGGTTTTGTTGGGTGTTGCCTCCCCAATCTTCGGGTTACTGTACATCATCCACTCTTCGCGAAATATTTTTCCGTCGGTGAAATCAAGATAAAGTCCTTTCCTGTCATGGATCAATGCCTGGGAAACGATCAGCTGATCCAGCATGTTCCAGTTTCCCTTATAACTATAGGTCCCCTTGCTCTCAAAATTATGCATGTCATACATCAGGTTATAGAGGTCCCGGTTGGTGGTATTCTTCCGTTTGTTATTTGCATTGAGAAACGAATGAAGGCTGTTGTTTGTCGGTTCATCATTGAAATCTCCCATGATGATGATCTTTGCCTCCGGTTCAAAATTAATGATGGAGTCCACCGCTTTTCGTAATGTTACCGAAGCATAGATACGCCTTCTTTCCGTCTCTTTTTCACCATCACGACGTGAACTCCAATGGTTTACAAAACAATGCAGGATTTCATTACCTGCTGTTTTGCCTTTAACGTAAAGGATATCACGGGTCGTAATGCTATCGGAAGGAATCTCCACCGGGATCTTTTTCCAGGAATCAACCGTATACATATCTTTCCGGTGGATCAATGCCACATCGATTCCGCGGATATCCGGACTATCTTCATGAACAATGCCATAGTCCTCCTTTTTCATTTTACGGGTGGAAATAAGGTCCTGAAGAACCTGCGGGTTTTCCACTTCACACAATCCGATGATGGCGGGCAGGTTTCTTCCATCGACGGAGGTGAATACTTCAGACAGGTCATCAAGCTTCTTTTCATACCGCTTTGGTGTCCATTGCTTTTCGCTTTCCGGGGTAAATTCATCATCGAGGGTTCCCGGATCATCCTCGGTGTCAAACAGGTTTTCGACATTATAGAACATGACAATAAAATCATACGATGTTTTTTTACCCTGTCCTTGTGTGAAAACCGGCACCACAATCAATAAAATCAACCCTACTGTTTTTCTCATGCCAATGCGTTGTTAAAAGTTAAACTACAAAATTAAC
>CAZTES010000260.1:0-4282 GCA_964612275.1 uncultured Rikenellaceae bacterium | reverse complement strand
GAGGAAACGTCAGCAAAGCAGCAAAAAAAATGGGGATCCAACGATCCTATTTTCATTCGCTCATGAAAAAGCATAATCTGCAGTAAACGTTACACCCTTATTGTCAAATCATTCAACCCTTCCGTTGTCCCCCTTTTTACCGTAGGGATGCCATTGGCACAAAAGGGGGAATTAAAGGGGGATATGAATTTTTAAACCTCCTCCCCCTGGGTCCTCCGGACCTTAATACATAAAACGCTGATCCTTATTCATATGGCTGAATGCATTTGTACAGCTACTGATAAACAAAACATTTTTTAGCATGGTAATACATTAACTAAATAAAAACAGTTAATTTTAATTTTTCGTTTCAACAGCACTATCCCCGGTTTTGTGTCATATTGTAAAGGATCAATATAAAATGTACACCTGATTGAATCAATGAACCGTTACCGAATTGTATTTCTATTATTATTTGTGTCAGCTTCTTCCGGTTCATTACCGGCTCAGGATCAACCTGCTCAGGTTACAGCTTTTAATGAATGGAAGGATTTTTTTAACCAATCCTATGGCCTCGATTATAACCTGGTCAATGGGATCAGATATTTATATCCTTACGCCCGCGCCTTCGGACATCCTTTCCTTGGAGAAAACCGGTTTTACACCGGGTATGCAGTTATCAACGGGCAATATTACCCGGAATTACATTTTAAATACGATATCTGTAATCAGCAAATCATATTGAATCATACATTTTTGTCAGGGGGGACAGAACAGATTATCATAAACTATGAAATTATCGATGAGTATGAACTGGAAGGGAAACTTTTCCGGAGATATTCCTTTCCTGAGACAGGTACAAGAATATTCCAGGTTATTGAATCCGGTAATTTATCCTGTCTCTACACATGGGAAAAAAAGTTTGAACACAATCCGACATCTTCCTGGAATGTTTATAGCTTCACCAGTCCAAAGAAGAAGAGATATGTTCTCATAAATGATCAACTATTTCCGTTCCTGACAAAAAGATCATTCCTGAAGCTGTTTCATGAAGAGTATAAAAAGGAGATCAGTCAATACATCAGGAAAAACCACATCTGGTTAAAAGAAGTACAGGACAAAACTATGCAACAACTAATGGTTTTCTGTAACCAGATCATTCACCCGGGCAATGATTAAGAAGGGATTCATCGGTCTTTCATTGTGTTTTCTTTTCACTGTTCAGGCAGTGTGTACCGATATTTTCTTTTCCGGGCAATACCGGAATGTTCCGTTTGAACAGTTTGTCGGGGATATCGAAAACACTACCGGGGCGCGTTTCTTTTACAAAAGCGAATGGATTTCCGGAGTCAGGATAACAGCTCAGGGCGATAACCTGTCATTGACCAGCGTTTTACAGGAGAGCCTTACCGGGAAGGATCTCTACATTCATGTTGATGAGAAGAGAAATGTGTTCATCACACCGGAGATTCTTGTGGATATCCTGCGTGAAGATACGGATTCCGTTAAACAATCCGGTAGCGATGAGCATTACGATGCCAGGCAAACCTATTTCGGGGGAAGGGAGGCAGAAGTGACCGAAACGCTTACCATTGGTGATGCGAAGAATAATCCATCAGGCAAGCCGGCATTTATTAACGGGAAAATATGGGATAAAGAGAACAGTGAATCGTTAGTGGGGGCTACCGTTTATCTTCCTGGGTTGCAAACGGGAACAGTTACCGATGTTGATGGGCGATTTCACCTTGTGCTTCCTGTTGGAAAGCACGAAGTCCAGGTTAGCAGTGTGGGTATGAAAGAGGTTCGTTATTTCCTGGCGGTTTTCTCCGACGGACAGCTGAACATCAGCATGGAAAGTGAGCTCATCCCGATCAATGAAGTGATTGTCACAGCAGACCGGTTTGATAATGTTCGTGGAATGCAAATGGGTTTTGAGCGCCTGGATATGAAGACCATCAAAGAGATACCCCTGGTCATGGGGGAGAAGGATCTGCTGAAAGTAGCCCAGATGTTACCGGGTATTCAAACGGTGGGAGAGGGTTCGAGCAGTTTTAATGTCCGGGGTTCCTCAGCCGACCAGAACATGTTTTACATCAACAAGGTTCCTGTATACAACACATCACACCTGTTCGGCCTATTTTCTGCATTCAGTCCGGATATTGTTAAGGATTTCAGTATTTACAAGGCCAATATACCGGTGCAGTACGGTGGCCGGCTTGCCTCGATTTTCGATATTACAACCCGGCAGGGTAACAAGAATTCATTTACTGCCCGGGGAGGGATCAGCCCCATCACCGGTCATGTTGCAATCGAAGGTCCAATTAAAAAGGGACACACCTCCTTTGTGTTGAGCGCCCGTTCCACCTATTCCGACTGGCTGCTCTCGAAACTGGAAGATCCTGAGATCCGGAATAGCAGGGCATCATTCTATGACATCGCCGGGAACATCAATGTGGAACACAACGAAAAGAACCTGATTAAAATCTTCGGACATTATACTTCCGATTACTTCCGGCTGGCAGACCTGAGCCAGTATGATTATTCGAACTCAGGAGGCTCCATTACCTGGCGCCATACCATCTCATCCTCCATTACAGCCAATTTTGCAGCGGTTGCAAGCAATTACTCATTCAGGACAACCAACGATGAGTTTCCCTTTTCAGCTTACCGGCATGAGTACCGGATCGGGCATTATGAAATGACATCTGACCTTACCTGGGTATACGGACAGAAACATACCTTCTCGATCGGGGGCAGCACTATTTTTTACGATCTGAACCGGGGTGATGTCGTTCCATCCGGCACGGAATCCACCAGGATGCCTGTTACACTGGGAAAGGAAACCGGAGTTGAAACTGCTGTTTACATTGGAGATAAAATCATGCTGCGACCCTGGCTCACCTTCTCCGGAGGTATCCGGTACGGATTGTTTAATCTGCTGGGACCAGAAACGGTATATGATTACTACCCTGAAGGGCCAAAAGATGTTGCTACGATCAAGGATACTCTGCGGTTTTCAACCGGAGAAACCGTTAAACGCTATTCCGGACCGGAACTCAGGGCTGCCTTCAATATCAGCACGGGAACCAACAGTTCTGTGAAACTATCCTACAACCGGATCAGGCAATACCTGTTCATGCTGAGCAATACCATTGCCATATCACCCACAGACCAGTGGAAATTGTGTGATTACCACATCACACCGCCCTATTGCGACCAGTTTTCTGCCGGCTTTTATAAGGATTTTACCCTTGCCGGGATCAACACATCGGCTGAAGTATACTACAAGAAGATGCACCGGATTGTGGAATACAAGGACGGGGCTGACTTTATCATGAATCCTAAAATTGAAGAGGCAGTCCTGCAGGGGAATCAGAACGCCTGGGGCATCGAACTGATGCTGGAGAAGAAGCTTGGAAAAATTAACGGCTGGATCTCCTACTGCTACTCACGGTCACACATCACAGTCGAAGGGAAGGATCCATGGGATAAAATCAACAAAGGGCAGACCTATCCGGCAAATTACGACAAGCCTCATGCTCTGGACGCTACACTGAACTTCAGGGTTACCCGCAGACTGAGCCTGTCATCGAACCTGGTATACAGTACCGGCAGACCCGTTACCTATCCCGTTTCTATCTATTACCTGAACGGCCAGCAATACCTGAACTATTCATCACGAAACAAATACCGCATACCGGATTACTTCCGGGTCGATCTGTCCGTGAACCTGGAGGGGAACCTCAAGGTCAGGAAGAAGGTCCACAGTTACTGGATGCTGAATGTCTATAATCTGACCGGCCGCAGGAATGCCTATTCGGTTTACTTCAAAGCCGAAGAGGGAGAAATAAACGGTTACAAAATGTCCATCTTCGGAACAAGAATCATAACCCTCTCATGGATCTTTAAACTGGGAAATTATGCAAGTGAATAACAAACCTCGCCTTATTGGGTTATGCCTCATCTTTGTTGCGGGATGTATTGACCCGTTTACCCCAACTATCGATGAAAATCAGGAGTTGCTTGTTATTGAGGGACAGCTGATCGATCGGGAAGGGTATCAGCACATCAACATATCACGCTCTTCCCCTTACAACAATCCTCATTTTATTCCGGAATTCGGTTGTCATGTTGAAGTGGTTGATGACCAGGGAAATATCTTCAATTTTAACGAAAGCATTCCGGGGGGATTATACAGCCGATGGATGCATCAGGAGGAGTTTTCCCCGGGAGTCCAGTATAAAGTTCGTGTAATAACCTCGAATGGAAATGTGTACGAATCCGACTACGATATGCTTGCCGC
>CAZTES010000259.1:0-4318 GCA_964612275.1 uncultured Rikenellaceae bacterium | reverse complement strand
TTTTAACCACATTTTTTCTAAAACAACATCAACGTTTTGGACACGGATGATCCTTATTCGTTAGCATCTCTTGCTAATATTGATCTTGCATTCTACCCTTTTTCCTTTAGCGCTATTATCGGGTTGGTTCTCTTCTTTTTTCTCCTGTTTGTATCTGCGCTTATTTCCGGTTCCGAGGTAGCTTACTTTTCATTACGGCCATCTGATTTGAACCAGTTGAAAAAGCGGAAATCGGGTCGTGCCGATATGGTCATCAAACTGATCAGCATCCCGGAAAAGCTTCTTGGGACCATTCTGGTAACCAACAATTTTATAAATATTGGCATTGTTATTCTTTCCACATTATTCTTCGTTTACGACCCGTCATCGGAACCCAGCTCTTTTGCGCTGGTCAATTTTTCAAAGTTCCCGTTACTTGGTTTCATCTTTCAGGTAGTGATCGTAACATTTTTTCTGCTGCTTTTTGGAGAGATCCTGCCCAAGTTATATGCTACGCAAAACGGCCCCAGGTTTGCCATGATCATGTCCTATCCCCTGAATGTCCTGAAAAAAATATTCCGGCCGGTCAGCGCTATTCTAATCTATTCTACCTCCATCGTTAAACAGCGGGTTTCAAAGAAGAAACAGAACCTTTCCATGGATGATCTTTCGGAGGCACTGGAGCTACCCACCACTGAAATCGATGAAGATGAAAAGATACTGAAAGGAATTGCCCAGTTCGGGAACATCGATGTAAAAGAGATCATGAGATCACGAATCGATGTCTTTGCCATCGATATCCACACGAATTTCAGTAAACTGCTGCCAAAAATCATTGAATCGGGGTATTCCAGGATACCCATTATTGAAGGCTCGTTCGATAACATCAAGGGAGTTTTGTACATCAAGGATCTGCTTCCCTACCTTCACAAGATCGATACCTTTAAGTGGCAATCTCTTGTCCGGCCTCCCTATTTTGTCCCGGGAACAAAAAAGATCAACGATCTGTTGAAGGAGTTTCAATCCAGAAAGATACACATGGCTATTGTGGTTGATGAGTATGGAGGGACACACGGTATCATTACACTGGAAGATATTCTGGAGGAGATTGTTGGAGAGATCTCCGATGAATCGGATGAGGATGAAGCCGTCCATACACAGCTGGATGACAGGACATTCATTTTTGAAGGGAAAACACTGCTAAACGATTTTTACAAAATCACCCATTCAAAATTTGATATTTTCGATGAAATAAAAGGGGAAGCCGATACACTTGCCGGGCTAATTCTTGAGATCAAGGGTCAAATCCCGAATAAAAATGAGACATTAACCTATCGCCATTTTACATTTAAAATAATATCGGTGGATAACCGCCGGATAAAAAAGATTGAGATCACCTTAAACGATATTTTATCGGATCGTGAAAACAACCAAATGGAACAAGCCTGATTTCTCTTTTTCTGTTGTGGGTCTTCTTTTTATTTGCTCTCTCCTGATGATGACGCAGGATGGGTGCAGAAGAAAATACACACCCAAACCGAGAGGATATTTCCGCATTGATTTCCCTGAGAAGGCGTATCAGCTTTACAATAGCATCTGTCCCTATACATTCGAGTACCCCAGGTACGGGACCCTAGTGTCGGATAGTGGCTATTTATCAGAACCGTGCTGGATGAACATTGAGTTTCCCCGGTACAACGGAAAGGTACATATCAGCTATAAACCCGTCTCAGATAATATCGGTAAACTACTGGAAGATTCCCATACCCTGGCTTATAAACATACGATCAAGGCAGAAGCCATTGATGAGAAGCTTTTTATCGATAGGGAAAACCGGGTATACGGAGTGATGTATGACATAGCGGGGGATGCTGCTTCATCCGTTCAATTCTTTGTTACCGATAGTGTTACACATTTTGTCAGGGGAGCGCTCTACTTTAACCTTCAGCCAAATTCCGATTCCCTTGCTCCTGTCATTGATTTTTTCCGGGAAGATATCGTGCATATGATGGAAACCATTCGCTGGAAATCCTTTCAGTGAACATCGTTAATAGTTATGATAAATTATGTAACTTGCTGGTTTTATTTTTAACCCTGCGCAAAGAGGCTAATCATGGGGTTGATCATTAAGAAACAGTTAAGCACAGGATGTATGCTGGGAGTATGGGAGATCTGTGAGGATTATGAAACCTTACGATCGTTCCTGAACCTTGAAGATTCTGATACCCATGCACTGGAGAGCTTCAGAAATCATGAACGGAAATTAGAATTTCTCAGCGTGCGCTCCCTGCTTACCAATATGACCCATCCTTCAGCAAAAATTATCTATAACGGAACCCGCAAGCCTTCTCTCAGGGACAAATCATTCAACATCAGCATAACACACTCCCACCATTTAACCTCCATCCTTTTGAGCCGGAACAAAAGGGTTGGTGTCGATATGGAGTACATGACGGACAGGATAAACAAAGTTGCGCATAAGTTTATCAGCAAGGATGAATACATTATAGAGGATAAAACATTGCAGCTATATCATCTTTACATTCACTGGTGTGCAAAAGAAGCGCTGTACAAGTTGTGTGACAAGCCAAACCTTATTTTCAGGAAGAACCTGTTTATCAGTCCCTTTCAGGTCAATGAAAAGGGAGTTATCAAGGGGCATCTGGATACAGTCCTGAGAAAAGAGGATTTTGATTTACACTATTTTAAACACGATAACTACATCATTGTCTGGTGTTGTGAAGAATGATGCATGACTTGTGATTTCACATTTCCTTTGGTTGAACCATGATATACGATTCAATACTGCACAAAACCGGAAAGCGGAAACAGATTGCCCTTCTGGTTGATCCGGATAAGTTTGAGGAGGGCTTCCTGATCAAAACGCTACAGGTTGCCAACCGGAACAGTATAGATTTCATTCTAATTGGAGGAAGCCTGATTTCCAACCCGGTGGAGCCGGTCATTGACCTGATCAAAGGGAACAGCTCCATTCCGGTGCTTATATTTCCCGGCAGCCTGCTCCAGATCTCCGGTCATGCCGACGGTATATTGCTGCTATCTCTGGTTTCCGGAAGAAATCCTGATTTTCTGGTCGGGAATCATATCACTGCGGCTCCCTTGCTGAAAAAAAGCAATCTTGAGATCATTTCCACTGCTTACATCCTGATTGAGAGTGGTGTTACAACATCGGTAGAATACATGAGCTACACAAAACCAATCCCTTCTGACAAGCCGGACATTGCCATTGCTACTGCTCTTGCTTCGGAGATGCTGGGATATAAACTCATCTACCTGGAAGCCGGGAGTGGTGCCATGACCCGGGTGCCTGAAGCCATTATCAGGGGTGTCAGGCAGCAGGTAACTGTGCCATTGATTGTCGGAGGGGGTATCCGAAGTAAAGAGGATGCCAGTGATATTTACACGGCAGGTGCTGACATCATTGTGGTCGGAAATGCCATTGAAAAAAACCCTGAATTGCTCGGGGAGATTGCTTCCGTGAGGGAAGAAAGTTAAATGTTAATGGGTTTATATAATTAGCCATGTAGAGACGTTGCATGCTCTGGCAGCCGTAGCTTTCTTGTCCGCCAAATCCGCCAATTGGCGGATAAGGCGGAAGCGTAGGATGGCAACGTCTCTACTTTGTTGCTTATTTACATTTCAGCGCGTGCTCAATCTGGTATCTGGCATTCTCTTCATACGCTCCGTAGAGCGCTTTTTTATAGGCTTCGCAGGCAGCATCCGTATTTCCCTGTCCAACGTAGGAAGTAGCCAGTTCATAATAGAGTTTGGCTTTTTCCTCATCTCCACCGGCTTCGTATTCAATCGCCTTGTTGATCTTAACGATTGCTTCGGCATATTGCTGTTTTAAATTATAGATTTTAGCCAGCTGGTAGTAAGCATCAACCGATTGGTTCCCGTAGTCGATGGTTAGTTTTAGCGCCTCTTCTGCTTCCTCCATATTTTGAGCTGTAAGTGCTTTTACCGCGGCATTGAAATAGGTATTTTGCATTACTTTTTCTGCTGTTTCCACCGACTTCATATCGTTGGTATTGAACCCCACTTCGATTACCTTATCCAGGATTGTCTTCATATTTTCAAAATCATCCTGCTCGCGGTATGCCAATCCTTTACCAAGGTATGCCTTTGTATACTGCGGATCGTATTCAATCGCCTTATCATAGTTTTCATGTGCTTTTTCAAACCCGCCATTTTTGCTGTATGCATTCCCCACGATGTAATGCAATTGCGGGACCAATTTCTCAGCACTTTCCTTCACCTTGGTATCGTTATATTCTTCTGCTGACTGAATTGCCAGGTTGAATTTTGCAATGGCTTC
>CAZTES010000258.1:1290-4384 GCA_964612275.1 uncultured Rikenellaceae bacterium | reverse complement strand
TACCCGATATTTTCATCCACCATGAATGCAGCATCGAGACTGTTGATCGGTATTTTGTCCCTGGTAATGGTAAAATCGAGCAGCTCCGGAACCCCCTTTCGCTTGATACGCACCGATACTTTGGTGCCTTTCTCCCCCATCAGTCTATCCTGTATTTTACTGGTTGAGATCCCTACTCCGGCAACATTTTCATTCTCAATCTCCACAATCCGGTCACCGGCTCTTATGCCCACTTTTTCAGAAGGTCCTCCGGAGACAGGGGCAATAACGAGGACCGTATCGAACAAAATATTGAATTGGATTCCGATTCCTTCAAAATTTCCCTGGAGCGGCTCATTCATCTCCTTTACCTCATCACTGGGTATGTATACCGAATGAGGATCGAGGGTATGTAACATATTGACAATTACCTCTTCTACTAGCTGATCCTGGTTTACCGTATCGACATAGTAATTCTCAACCAGGTCCAGTATTTTACCAATTTTAATCGATTGTTCAAACGTTCCAATCTGTCCGAACAAACCTCCGCAGTGCAGGAAAAATAAAAGCAATCCCGCCACGAGTAAACGGTTAATCTTCTTCTTCATATTTGTCATGTTCATTTCGGTGTTCAAAGATAGGAAACATCCAATGATTAACAATAAAACAAAGGCTATGCAACTGAAATTGTTCCTTCCGTGGGTAACATGCATTTCAGCCAAAATTTCCAACAATCAAGCTACAATTTCCAAATAAAACACAAATTACAAAACTTAATCCCAAGTCGTTTGGTTTTTTTCTCCTGACGCGTCTGGTTGCCCGGAGATCCTGCTTTTCAGCGGGATCCCAGCCTGACGCCTGCCTGCTGGCCGGCAGGGCAGTCAGGTCTGGCAGGAATTCGACTGATTGAACTCAGTTCGACAATTATCTCCTGAATTCATAATATCATTTACTTTTTACCTTTTACTTTTTCCTTGACTCCACTTACTCCCATTCGATGGTTGCCGGGGGTTTTGAGCTGATATCATACACTACCCGGTTAATGCCTTTTATTTTATTGATCATCTCATTGGAGACCCAGGCAAGGAAGTCATAGGGAAGCTGTGACCAATCGGCTGTCATGCCATCGGTAGAAGAGACGGCACGCAAAACAACCACATTTTCGTAGGTTCTCTCATCTCCCATAACACCAACAGACTGCACCGGAAGGAGGATAACAGCCGCCTGCCAGACCTGATCATACAGACCGCGCTTCTTAAGACCTCCGATAAAAATGTCGTCTGCATCCTGAAGCATCCTGACTTTCTCACTGGTAATTTCACCCAGGATTCGGATAGCCAGCCCCGGACCCGGAAATGGGTGTCTTCTGAGTATCTCCTCATTCATTTTAAGTGCCTCTCCCACTTTTCTAACCTCATCCTTAAATAGGAGTTTAAGGGGTTCCACAACCTTCAGGTTCATCTTTTCAGGTAACCCACCAACATTATGATGAGACTTGATGGTAGCAGAAGGGCCTTTGACAGATACCGATTCTATTACATCCGGATAGATAGTGCCCTGAGCCAGCCATGCAACATCTTTCAGTTTTTGCGCTTCTTCCTCAAACACTTCAATAAAAGAACGGCCGATTGCCTTTCTTTTTCCTTCCGGATCCTCTATTCCTTTCAGGCTATTAAGGAATCGTTCCCTGGCATCAACGCCGATCACATTGAGACCCCTTTTTTTATAGGTTTTCAAAACCGTTTCATACTCATTTTTCCTCAATAGTCCATTATCAACAAAGAGTGATGTCAAGTTACCGCCGATCGCCCTGTTCAATAATACGGCAGCTACTGACGAATCAACACCACCCGACAATCCAAGAACTACTTTATCGTTGCCAAGCTGTTGCTGTAAGGTTAAAATTGTGGAATCGATAAATGATTCTGGCGTCCATTTTTGCCGGCATTGACAGATATTGACCACGAAATTGCGCAGGATTGTTTTCCCTTCCGTGGTATGGTATACTTCCGGATGAAACTGTATCCCATATGTTTTTTCTCCGGCAATTTCATAAGCTCCTACATCAACATCGGTTGTACTTCCGATAATCGTATAATTTCCCGGGAGCTTTGCGATTGTATCACCGTGAGACATCCATACCTGGGTATTCTTACTCACTCCCTGAAACAGGTCGGTTTTTCTATCGACAAACTTCAGGTTAGCTCGTCCATATTCTCTGGTATTGGAAGGCAGAACCTCACCACCAAATGATTGTGCAATCAATTGTGCACCGTAACAAACACCCAGCAAAGGGCGACTGCCCCTGAGGGTTGTCAGATCAAGGGAAGGTGCCTCATGATCTCTGACTGAATAGGGGCTTCCTGACAATATTATTCCTTTAACCGACTGGTCAAGAGCAGGAAAGTGATTGAAAGGATGAATTTCACAATAGACACTCATTTCCCTGATACGCCTTGCGATCAGCTGCGTATACTGGGATCCAAAATCCAGAATCAGAATCTTCTCTTGCACAGGATAACTTTTAAATATAGTAACTCAAGCAACGAACTGAATAATCAGCCTGTTTTTTAAAGTGATCATTAACCGTGGAAAAAAATTTGTTCAAAGATAGTATCTTTTCCCTTTTAAACTCCCTGTATGAGGTATTCCATTCAGATAGCCGAAGCATGTGAATTACAGGGAAAAAGAGGCACCATCTTCCGCGAGGAATGTATTTTCAAAAACCATTCTTGCTTCCTGGAGCAACGGATCCAAATCTTTATACCTTGCCGAGAAGTGGCCCAGGATCAGCTTACCGGCACCTGCTTGTTTTGCCAGCATGGCTGCCTGGTGACCCGTGCTGTGGAAATTTTCCCGTGCCTGGTCAACCATGTCGTGCATGAATGTAGCTTCATGATACAGCAGATCAACACCTTGGATTTTGGTCAGGAAATCTTTCGTATATAAGGTGTCGCTGCAGTAGGCAAATGATCTTGGCAGACTGGGTTGAAGGGTCAACTGTTCATTGGGTATCACTTCACCCGATTCCAGGGTTAAATCCGCTCCTTCCTTCAGATCTTGCATTTTTCTGATGGGGATCTTATATTTCTCTATCATCTCCTTCCGGATATTT
>CAZTES010000258.1:0-1190 GCA_964612275.1 uncultured Rikenellaceae bacterium | reverse complement strand
ATTTTCCCGAATTTGATTTTGAACTTGCGCATTTGCATCTGTGTTCCCTCACCACAATCAATTAAAAAAAAACGCTCATGCACATTCAGTACATGAGCGGAAGTAAATCTTGTGGATGTTGGTAAAGCTGAACTACTACCTAATATAGTAAAGGAGAATGTCACCTTACCTATTGCGCTTCTTCTTTAATCAGTTCGACAGCATCATCTAATGTTTCCGTAATATTAAGTACCGTATCCAGCTGGGAAATGGTGATTAATCTCTCTACTGCTTCGGTCAAACCCGTCAGAACAAATGTGCCATTTGCATTCTTACAGAGACGATTAGCGACCAGTATTGCACTAAGTCCTGAGGAATCGCAATAGCGACAATTGCTCAGATCGAGAATAATATTTTTTTCTCCATTCCCCGAGATTAAGACCAGTTCTGATTTCAGGTTCGGAGCAATGTGGGTATCCAGTTTTTCCTCCAACACCTGAATCAAGGTATAGTTGTCTTTCTTTTCGATATTGAATTCCATAGCAAAAGAATTTAAAACTTAAATATAGTTATTTTTTCTTTTTCTCGGAAGCTTTATTTTCTTTTTCTTCCATTTCACTTTTCAGTGCAGCCAGGTTAGAAATATCACCAAGTGTTGTTTTTTCGATTCCACTTTTGGGTTTCCTGGTGGTTTTTTTAGTTCCACCCTTTTGCGCCTGTTTATCCTTTCTGGTTATCCCGCGCTCCTCGTCTTCAAAAACTCTGCTGTGAGACAGGATAATCCGTTTTGCCGATTTGGAAAATTCAATCACTTTAAACGGAAGTTTTTCATCGATTTTGGCAGTTGATCCATCTTTTTTGACCAGGTGTTTTGGGGTAACGAATCCTTCGACACCATAAGGTAGCGCAACGAGTGCACCTTTGTCAAACACTTCCACAATGGTTCCTTCATGAATCGAATCGATGGTAAATACAGTTTCAAAGACATCCCATGGATTCTCTTCCAGCTGTTTATGTCCGAGGCTCAACCTTCTGTTTTCCTTATCGATTTCCAGAACCACCACCTCAATATCAGCATCGATGGAAGTAAATTCTGCCGGGTGCTTCACTTTCTTCGTCCAGGAGAGGTCTGAAATATGGATCAATCCGTCCACTCCCTCTTCAATCTCAACAAATACACCGAAGTTTGTAAAGTTTCTCACCCTGGCAGT
>CAZTES010000257.1:0-4387 GCA_964612275.1 uncultured Rikenellaceae bacterium | reverse complement strand
CTTTGATCTTGATATCGGCAAAGTAGTTTTCCTGTTTTTTATAGGCATCCATCAACTCGTCAAAAGTTTTGAACTTCGCGGGATCTCCTGTTTTTAGTCCGATTTGCTTTTTTGTAATGGGGTCATACCCGTTATGCAGCACCAGTTCCAGGATCTTGTTTAGGTTAAAATAGCCGGTGAGGAAGTAGCATTCCGTTCCGAAAGCCCCGCTTTCAACGCATCCGCTGGCACCTCCGTTCCGGGCATCTTCAATCGATTTGCCCTGCCGGACCAGTTCCTGCACAATGGCATCGGTATTAAAGATGGATGGTTGTCCGAATCCTGTCTTTGTGATGTTCAGGGCACGGTGGATAAACCGGTCAGGATTTTTCTTGCTAAACTGAACCATGGAGCTGGGTTGTAAGATTCTCATCTCTTCCACCACATCGAGAATCATATAGCTTAATTCGTTGACTGCATCCGAACCGTCTTCTTTCACACCCCCCAGATTGATGAGTGAAAAATCGGTGTATGTATTGCTCTCCTTTGCGGTAACTCCCATTTTGGGGGGAGCCGGATGGTTATTGAACTTAATCCAGAACGATTGCAGCAGTTCAACAGCCTCTTCTCCGGTCAGGCTTCCATCAGCGGTTTCCCGTTTGTAAAACGGATAGAGGTGCTGGTCAAGCCGCCCCGGGTTGAATGAATCCCAGGGATTCAGTTCGGTGATCACACCCAGATGCATGAACCAGTAATACTGCAGTGCTTCGTGAAAGGTGCGGGGAGCATGAGCCGGAACATGCCTGCAAATTGCTGCCATCTGTTCCAGTTCTTTCTTCCGCAGGCTATTTTTCTCATTCTTTCCAAGTTTCTCCAGGGTGTCTGCATGCCGGTTGGCAAAGAGGATAATGGCATCAGCTGCCACATCCATTGCTTTCAGTTCCTCCCGTTTATCGAGCGCTTCCGGATCGGTAAAAAAGTCAAGGTTTTCTATTGCCTGCCGGATCTCCTCTTTCAGGTCGAGCATCCCCTTGTGGTAGATCTTGCTGCCACATACTGTATGTCCCGGTGCACGTTGTTCCTGGAACTCCGTGAAAACACCCGCATTGTATGCATCGATCCATTCCGGTGACATCTGCTTCATCAGCCTGTCCCTGTTGCTTTTCCCTTTCCAGAAAGGAATGATCACATCCCGGTAGACGGTTTTGGTCTTCTCATCCACTTTGAAGGATACTTTCGGGCGTGTATCAAGGATCTCCAGGTCTTTGAGTGAATGCAGGCAGATCTCCGGATAGGTGGGTGTGGCTTTTGGTTCAGGTCCCCGCTCGCCAACAACCAGTTCACCCTCATTGATCCATATCTTTTTGTTTTCCAGGATGTACTTGAAAGCCAGGGCACGCTGCATGGGTATAGATACCTCCCTGGCTATATCACTCTTGTAAAATTCCGTAACCAGGATCGCCCGTTCGGGTGACAGCCTGTTCACCGCATTCAGGCTCTGTTCCCGCAGTTTTTTTATTCGTTCATTCATAGGTTATATAGTTTTCGGTTTTCGGTTCTCAGTTTTCAGTTCAGAATCAACAGCCATTAAAATGGCTGCCTATTACCTTACAGTCCTTCCAGGGCGTTTCACAGACTAGTGACAATCACTATTTACCATTAACGTTTAATATACTTCGACATTCATTATTCCCTGTTCATTATTCGATATTCCTACTGCTTGCATACTGCCTACTCTTCTATCCTCCCCCTTCTCTTCCTCTCCTAGTCCCTTCGTCATTTCGTCCCTCAGTCTCTTCATCTCAAAGTCTCACAGTCTCATTGTCTCAACGTCTCACCACTCACTTCTCTTCCTCTCACCTCTCATCACTCATAATTCATCACTCACCTCTCATCACTCATCACTCATCACTCAACCCTCATCCTCCAATTTTCACCTCATAACCAATCGCTTCAAATTCTTTCTTTAATTCCGTCAGGTCGTTTATATTCAATGAGCCCACACCATTCATCCGGTCCGGGATACTGAACCGCTCGTATTTCCCTTTACCTGTATTGTGATAGGGCAAAAGATGGATCTCATGTATACCGGGTTTCAACGCATGGATATAGTTTTTCAGGGCATCGACATTCTTCCTGGTGTGTGTGATATCGGGTACAACGGGGAACCTGATGATCACCTCCGCTCCTTCTTCGGATAGGAGTTTCAGGTTATTCAGGATTATCCGGTTGGAGACACCTGCATATTTCTTATGCAGGTTTTCGTCCATCAGTTTCAGGTCATACAGAAACAGGTCCACCTCCCCTATTAGTTTTTCAAACTTATCCTCCTTACAATAACCGGATGTATCGAGTGTAGTATGGATATCTTTCTCCCGGCATGCTTTCAGGAGAGCCATGAGAAAATCGAACTGCTGAAGTGGTTCACCTCCCGAGAAGGTAACCCCTCCCCCCGATTCGTCGAAAAACACAATCTCCTTTTCAATTTCATGCATCACCTCTTCCGGGGTTACCCACTGCCCGATCGTTTTTTCATCGGTAAACACCATGCCATCCAGCGGTTTCTTTTCGTTGATTATCTCCTGCGAGCAGAGCCTGCTTTCCGGGTTATGGCACCACCAGCAGTTCAGGGGGCAACCCTTGAAAAAGATGGTCTGCCGGATCCCGGGTCCGTCGTGAACAGCAAATCGCTTAATATCGAAGATCAGTCCCTTCATGAATAAAAAGGATTAAAAAAATGGGTAAAGAGGTATAAAAAAAGGGAAGTCCGTCCCTGTTCATGGACGGCAGAAGGATTCAATAAAAGATCCAGCACTCGAACAGGCGTCGTGCATGAAACTTCTTGTACTTCTTGATATAAATATCGTTCCGGTACATGGGTTGGTCCTTCTATACAAAGGTACACATCTTTTTTAATATTTGTTATCCGTTTACAAACGTTTACAAACGACTACAAACGTTTAATCACCGACTAATTGGTTTTTAATGATTTAATTTTAATCAAAAATTACAATCATGAAAACAATTTATGTTGAATCCGTCGTTCACAAGAATGAGAAAAGGATCAAACTGGTTTTCAAATTTGATCCGGAATTAGTCACGAAGATCAAGCAACTACCGGGGATTCTCTGGAGCCAGACCCTGTTCTGCTGGCATATACCCTATCGGGAGAATTACCTTGACTATTTGATGGAGCAGTTGGGAGACAAAGTAGTAGTGAGTAAAGAGACTGCCCCGCAAAGGGACCAGGAAACAGGAACATCGCATATTGAAAGGAAACAGGTAAATATCCTTCACGATAAGCGGAAAGAATTGTATTTCCTGAGGGTTCCCTTTCAGAAGAAGGATGCTATCAAAAAACTTGAAGGAGCCTGGTGGCATCCGGTGGAAAAAAAATGGTCGGTATTTGCTAACCCTGCAAACCTTGGCAGGATAAAAGAAATCTTCGATCAAAAATTCTATCGTTTTACGATTCGTGACTATGAAAAAGATAGCACGAAAAGTCCAGGACAGAAAAAAGCTGTTTTGCCGGATCTGGTTGAACAAAAATTCGAAAGCGAAATGATCTTACGGAATAAGAGTAATCGAACCATTACAACATACAAGAGTCTGATCAACCGGTTTCTGCATCATTTCAAGGAATCTGATATTAAATTGCTCCCGGATGAAGAGATCAGGGAATATATCTTTGCAACATTGGATGTTGATCACTATTCCAGGTCTTATCAAAACCAGCTGATAAATGCATTGAAGCGATATTACGAATACGTTTACGGTAGAAAATTTGAGGATTTCGAGCTGCCAAGGCCAAAAAAAAGGCAACGTTTACCCAATGTTATTTCCCGTGAAGACATTCAGTCAATGCTTGACGCAACACGAAACATAAAACACAAAACCATATTAAGCATTTTATACGGCTGTGGATTACGGTTGAATGAGGTGATCGATTTAAAGATAGAGAATATTGACTTCAACAGGAAAGTGATGGTTGTAACGGGGAAAGGTGATAAGCAGCGAATGATCCCTATTGGGAATAATCTGGTTAAACAAATTAAAAATTACCGAAGAAGTTACAGACCAAGAGTTTATCTTTTTAACGGATATGATTCTCTGCAATATTCCGGAAAGAGCATTCAGAACATAGTAAAGAACAAGGCATTGAAAACAGGTATTAAGAAAAAAGTCACTCCGCATACTTTCAGGCACAGTTTTGCCACACATCTGTTGGAGGATGGTGTTGATTTGCGGATCATACAGGAGTTATTGGGACACTCAAGCAGCAGGACCACAGAGATTTACACGTACGTAAGCCGAAAAAACCTGATGAACATCAGGAATCCCTTGGATAATTTGCGATTATGATGTAACTTGTTGTGTTAAAAGGAACAAAACATTCGTTTTACCCCCT
>CAZTES010000256.1:0-4405 GCA_964612275.1 uncultured Rikenellaceae bacterium | reverse complement strand
AACTGTATGCAGATGCCCGGTTGTGGCTTAACGAAGGATGGATCGATTACTGGTCGCCACAACTCTACTGGCCCATTAACCAGCTTCCGCAAAGTTATCCGGTTTTGCTTGGATGGTGGGATTCAGAAAATGAAAAAGGACGGCATATCTGGCCGGGCATAAGCCTTGGTACTGAACCGGGAGATGAGGCAATTGATGAAACGATCAATCAGATCATGGTTGCCCGTGGCATGTTACCCGAAAGCCCCGGTGTCGTCCACTGGAGCATCGGATCACTGGTCTATTCTCCGGACCTGGTCAAAGCGATCTCAGAAGGGCCTTATAAAAGACAGGCGCTGGTGCCTCCCTCTCCCTGGTTGGACAATAAAACACCGGCTGCTCCGGAAATTAAGGTTTCCCTGGAAAAAGATTCCCTGCGCATTTCCTGGCTCCATGAAAACCCGGATGATATTGCACGCTGGGTTGTTTACTATAAATACGGATCCCAATGGAATCATACCATATATGGTGCCATCAATTCATCAATTCAGATCCCCGGGTTTGTCATCAACCGGAATTATATGAACCACACCCATCCCGATTCCATCAAATCCACTGAAGAAGTTCTTATCCCGTTAGACAGCATTGCTGTTTCGGCTGTAGATCGGTATGGAAATGAAAGCCCTAAAATACAAAAGGCAATAACAAATCTTTCTTTCAGGGATGCTCCAGCCCTGGCAGAAATTCTCGACCGGTATGCGGTTCAGGAAAAAGAACCGGTTTATAAAACACCGGTTGTCAAGCCGGGCATCGACGTGCTGGTTGAAGATCATCTGGATCTGATCAAAGGGAAAAAGGTAGGTCTCATAACTAACCCGTCTGCGTTGGGTACTGATCTGAGAAGCAGCATTGACATTCTGGCCGGCACACCCGGGGTAAATCTTGTTGCCTTGTTTGCTGTTGAACACGGCCTGCAGGGTGCAAAACAGGGCAGGATCATCCAGGAAGGAGAACCAGATCCTGAAACATGTATCCCTGTGTACAGCATGTTTGGTGATTCCTTTGCCCCGAAAAAGGAGTGGATCGAAAACCTGGATGCACTTCTTTTTGATATCCAGGGAGTCGGATCATCATGGTACACCTTTAAATACAGCATGTCGTTTGCCATGGAAGCCTGTGCGGAAGCGGGAATCCCGATTATCATTCTCGACAGGCCCAATCCACTGGGTGGGCTGGTCGTTGAAGGTCCCCATCTCAATCTTGGAGGAATTTTCCGCCACCCCCTTCCATTACGCCATGGTATGACCTATGGAGAACTGGCAACCATGTGGAATGAAACGGAAGGGTTCGGTGCTGAACTTATCGTTATCAAAATGAAAGGTTGGCAGCGAAGAATGATGTGGAATGAAACGGGACTGTTGTGGGTGATGCCCTCCCCCAATATGGGCACCCTGGAAACAGCAATCGTATACCCTGGTCAGTGCCTCTTTGAAAAAATGAACATTTCTGAAGGAAGAGGAACGACAAAACCTTTCTTATTGACGGGTGCTCCATGGATTGATGCTGAAGAAGCAGCAAGAGACCTCAATACCAGAGGAATTGAAGGAGCTGTTTTCAGACCCGTTTATTTCATTCCAACATCAGCCGATATTGGAGTAAATCCCAAATCGAAACCCTTGAATAAAATGTGCGGAGGCGTGGAAATAATGCTTACAGACTACAACACCTACCGGTCTGTGGAAGCAGCCCTGCACATCATTGATGCCTACCGTAAAACCAGTCCCGATTCACTGGTCTGGGCACCTCCACCAACAATAAAACGTTTGGAAGAGCCGGGAATGACCGTTGAACAGGTGATTAAAGCCTGTCAGGATGAAGTAAGTGAATTTCTCGAAATGCGGAGTAAATACTTACTCTATCGATGAAAGGAACTACCGCAAGGAGGCTTTCGTAAAAACATGCTCCCCGATATCCACATCAAACCGGATCTCGTCGATGATGAACTCGGTGCCATCGCCTTTCTTTAGCATGTCCTTGAAGACCATTTTCCCGGGAAACCAGCGACCGCCCATGTGCCGGATGTCCGTAAGTTCCATCCTTTTGAGCAGTTTCCCGCTTTTTGCATACAACTCTTCCCTTAGCGGGATGTATCGCTCGCGGTCAACCCATATCTTTCGGATCTGGTAAGATACATCTTCATTCTTTGCATTCAATTCAAGCACCCAGCAATTCCGATCCTCGATCACTTCCTCACCGATAACCACGGCGTAATAATCATCAATGAGTTTGGAATCGTCCATCATATCCTCATAAGAGAGATCCGATCCCATGACCGATTGGCGCAGCATGTGTCCCGATATCTGGATGGTGCGGTCGGTGGAGGGGGAATAGATCCAGAGCTGGTCTTCCAGCTTCAGCATCTTGGTACCGGCTTCGCGCGGAGGGGATAAGTATTCCGTAAAGGCTTTGGTATCCCCTTCACTCCACGATTTCGATTCAATCGTTCGGTCACCGCGTGAACCATGGATGACCATTTTTGAAGTAACTACACGATTTTCTGAAGAGAGGTTCTCATCAATCCGGTTCAGGATTTCCTCCCCGGAAGGGTATTGAGCGAATGTGTTAGTGCAGACGACTATTAATACTATTTCTAATGTTCTCATTTTTTTTCTTTTTTTGGCATGTGTCTGGGATCTTCATTTTCCGGTCCATGCTCCCTGCTCCGCGCCCCACTTCGTCCGCCGTATCCACCAACTGGGTGCCTATGCTGAAGCTTCAGCGACAGGGTGTGGAGAAGGTGGATACTCCATGCTATTTTACGTTTCAAGTTCTTTAAATAGTGATGCGGTCTTTCGTTTATAGATCCCTATTCCTGCGAGCATGGTTCCCAGGGTTGAGGAAAACAGTCCCGGTATAAAACCGATGTAATAGGCCTCCGGAACGATCCTGGCATAAAATTTACCGGGCATCATCATGGTTGCCCCTTTCATCATGCTGCCAATATCAATTCCCTTTTCCTGCATCCAGTATGCAAACAATAATCCAAGAATGGTGCCAAATGCCGAACCTACAAGTCCTATCAGTGCAGATTCATAGATCATACTTTTGTAAATATGCCCTTTTTCTTCTCCGATGGCAAGCCGCACTCCAACCTCACCGTAACGCCTCAATCCTCCGATCAGCCCTGTATTCCAAAGTACGATTGACATGGCAAGCACGAAGACAAAAACGACAATAAAAGCAACGGCATCTATCATTTCAAGGTATCCTCCAAGGAATTCATCCTGCTCGGAAAGTTTCAGCATGATGGGTGAAAATTCATCCTCCGGATCCGAATATTTCGCATTGAAACTGGCACATACTGATTCTGCTTCGTCTCCGAGGTAATGGCCACCCGGAAGATATCCCAGGATCTCCCCCGATGCATCCTGCATGTCGAGGGCTGCCTGGGCATCTGATATATCCACGATGATTGCCCCCCGGTCCATAACACCGACTCCGAACCGGATGGTTCCGGAAATGATGAAATTATAGAAGGTCATGCTGCCATACATGGTGGAACCCATCAGGGTAACGGGGTCTCCCGGGGCAACATCCAGGTTTGTGGCAAACTCATCGCTGATCAGTATTTCACCCGGTTTGTCAGGAATACTTCCCTTTACCAGGATATTATCCAGGGTCAATCGTTCAGGCTCCTTGCTGCCCGGAGTGAGCATGTCAATGGCAATAGCCATGGCAGGGCCCTGGGAACGGGTTTCGCCGTTTTCATCGGGTGCATCCAGTAAACCGCCAAACTGCGTACGGAGCACAAATTCCATATCAGGATAATCCTGTTTCACCTTATCAATCAATCCACTCACATCAGTCATTGCCAGGTCGATGGGTTTCTGGCTTAGATTATCAGCATATGCACGGGTCATGATCTTGACATGACCGCTCGAAAATTTTGCACTGAAATCAGCAAAACCACTCATTATCCCGGTAAGGTAGCATACTAAAAAGACCGTAAGCATGACGCCTGCTGCTACCACAATGGATGGGAGAATGCTCCTCTGCCGGTCGCGTATTAATCCTTTAAACAGAAATCGTATCATTGTAATTTTCCTTTAATGGCTTCGGTTGGATTCATTTTGGATATCTTCCTGGAGGGCAGGAAGCTGACTATAGTAGTCGTAACAATAACAAGGAGCATAACTGAAAGAATCAAACCGAAGCTGTAAGCCGGGTAAATCTTTTCAGCAATAGGTAATCCCATACTATCCGAACCTGCCGGCATGGCATATCCTGTTTTAGCCATGTAATAGAGGAAGGGTATTCCGGGTATAGCGCCCAGGATTACTGCCAGAATCGAGTGCATGGCACCTTCCACGGTAAACAGCCTGACCACCTGGCCACGTGTCATCCCCATGGCCATGTAGGTTCCGAT
>CAZTES010000255.1:0-4449 GCA_964612275.1 uncultured Rikenellaceae bacterium | reverse complement strand
CACACTCTGGAGATTACCCGCGGTGGATGGCAAAACCAGGTTGAATATTCTTGTTCTGCTAAATCCTCTCTTTCATGGAGTTGGAAGGCATCACTTCAACAAGGAGTTTACATGGGAATACAAGGGTTTGCTGGTTGGTTTCGACCCGGTAGCCGTAGATTCTGTTGGGGTCCGCATCCTGCAGGCTAAGCGAAGGGAGCACTTTGGAGAGGAGAGACCGCTGAATCCACCGGCAAAACATATTTTTCTGGCAGATACCCGCCATCACCTGGGAACGGCTGATCCGGAGAAGATTGAACTCATAAAACTGGGGTGGACAGAAGATTGCCTGATTTGATCTTTTCTGCATAGGGTACCTGTTATAATCCCTCCCTGAAAGGACAAAATCAACCTGTTTTTTGCTATGTGCTGATTAAAAGCTGGTAAATTGGCACGGTCTGACGGTTTCAGTCCGTCTGACCGATGGGCAGGAATCAGGATATATTTTACAGTTTAGCGATTCATCCAGGTAGGGTTTTAACAGGTGGGGTTTTTTTTCACACAGGAATTCGAGCACCCAGGCTGCCCTGGGTGAGACGGGATATTTCTCGGGTAGCAGCAGGTTCCACAATTCGTGAAACCGGTCCCGGTTTTCACCAACATATTCGGAAACAAGATCCGTGTTCCACCTGGAAAGTTCCGCCTCCAGTTGCTCTCTGATATTCATCCTAAAGAGTTAACTCCAGACTCCGGCGATGGGTTCTTTGCAATAGGAGCATTTCCCATCTTCGATCTTGTTGGTTGAGATGAAGTAGCCCCGCCGTTCTATGAGGATCTTGCTGCACGACGGGCAAATGGTATTGCTGGCTTTTGTTCCGGGAACATTGCCGATATAGACATACCGGATCCCGGATTCAAGGGCAATTTCTCTTGCCCTGTTCAGGGTAGCCACCGGAGTGGGTGGCAGTTGGGTAAGTTTATACATGGGATGAAACCGGCTGAAATGGAGCGGACAATCCTGAAATCCGTTTGCATAAAGCCATTCACACATCTCCCGGATCATGTCAAAGTCATCGGTCCAGTTTGGTACGATCAGGTTGGTGATCTCAAGCCAAACCTTCTCCTCCAGCAATATTTTTAATGTCTTCAGCACAGGCTCCAGCTTTCCTGCATTCAGCTTCAGGTAGATGCTATCTTTGAACGATTTAAGATCGATGTTCGCTGCATCGATAAAGGGAGCCAGGTTACGCAACGGTTCTTCGTTAATATACCCGGCAGAGACCATCACGGTCCGGACCCCTTTTTCAAGGGCTATCCTGGCAGAATCGAGTGTATATTCATAAAAGGTTATTGGCTCGGAGTAAGTATAAGCGATGGATTGGCACTGGTTACCCAGCGTTTCAGCTACCACCCGGTCAGGCATCAGGTCATAGTTCCGGGTTTCTGTCGGACTGACCTGTGATATGGTCCAGTTCTGACAGTTCAGGCAGGCTAGATTGCAACCAGCCGTCGCAATTGAAAAAGCCCTGCTTCCCGGAAGAAAATGGTACAACGGTTTCTTCTCAATGGGATCAATGTGAATGGCACATGGATTACCATATGCCATGGTGAAAAGTTTACCGTCTTTGTTTATCCTGTTATGGCAATCGCTTAATTCATCCAGTTTCAATGTGCATTCGTTGGGACAGATCATGCATTTGACACCCCGTGGCGTCACTTCATAATACATGGCTTCCCTGCTATGTTTTGTCAGCTTCTGGGACAGGATTTCTGCCCTTTCCTTATCCGTAAACAAATTACCTGAAGGAATGTGTGGAAGGCAGCACAATGCACCGGTCCCCAGAAGGCCCTGCTTGATAAATTTCCTCTTATCCATACCGCATCCTTTTCACAGCGCCTAAGTTACAAAATTATCGGACAGGCGCTTTCTCCTTAACCAGATAAACAGAGCTGCAATAAAGTTCAGAATACCGATCAGCAGTGCAACCTTGATCAAACCAAGCAACGGGAATAAAAGGGCTGCCACCAGCAAGGCGCCCAGTGCCGAACCGATCAGATCCGATCCGTACAATCCCGATGAAACCTGGATTACAGTGCCTTTTTGTAATGCAGTGGCCAGTGAGAAGAATATTCCCGTAAGGATTGAGATCAGAAGGGTTAGCAGGAAAAAGAGGATATGGATCAATCCGGATTCCGGGTCAAGAATCCTGAAAAGAAGGAACAGAAAGGGGAGGATCATGGCAAAGATGCCGATCAGGACCTGAACAGCAGTCAGCTGCCCCAACGTTGCTTCAGGGAGAATCCTTTTTTGTATGAAGGGACCTGCAGCCAATCCTGCCATAAAAAGCATGATAATGATTCCCGTTACCTGGTAGACATATCCATATACGATCTGAAATGCAATGAGTAACAGGATCTCAATAGCAGAAGCACTGAAACCACAGGTAAACATGCCTGTCTGAATGGGATTCCACCGTACAATCAGTATGGGGATCAGGATAAACAGGGGTAACCAGATGAACCAGTAGTTGAAATCGAAGTAGCTCAGCCAGTATGCGATCTGCTTTAAATAAGCACGGGGAGCAAAATCGAGATTCAGACCGGTTGTCGGATCAAGCGTTTGCATGATTGTATTCCTCCGGGCCTGCAGAAGCTGGTCGTCAATATAATATTGATTAACATATTCATTTTCAATACCTTTCTCTGCAATCCGCTTTGTGATCTGAAAATTGATCGGTTCCTCCGAGGCGAGAAAAAAGATCCTTTCACCAGGAATAATATCAACGTGTGGAAATACTTCATTCAAGGTGTTGTAGATAATGGAAAGGACTTCGGCTGCCTCTTCGCTGATATAATTCATGGTGGAAGGAAGCGCCAGGGCTACAATCCCGGAAGGGGTGAGTGACTTATTCAAATCCTGAAAAAACTCAAAGGTGTAATAACGATTTGATTGTGCAGTCCCCGGAGGAGGCGCCTGGATCAGAATGACATCATATAGCTCATCAGAGTGCCTGATGAACAACCGGGCATCCTGGTGGTAAATATGAACTTTTTGGTCGATATCGAAATCCAAATGTTTTCTTGCTGCCCTTACCAGCCAGGGATTAATCTCTACGTAGTCGATGCGTTCAACCGGGTATTTCAAAATTTCATCCAGCATTCCCGAAATCCCACCGGAAATGACCAGAACCGACTCCGGATCCGGATGCTGGACCATGGCATAATGAACATTCTCTTCGTTCGCGATCGGGCTTAAGGTATTGAATAACAAAACATAGTTTTCATAAAAGTTGAACTGATCACCCGTTTTTGTTATGGCCAGGTTTCCATAGGGAGTCTCTTTCAGGTAGACGAGCTCCTGGTTCCTGAATAACCGTTGCTTTGTAAATCCATCAAGATCCAGGAAGAAGGAAGCGATCAACATGAAAATCCAAAAGGCAGTCACCGGCAGAAGAATGAAGGGTTTTCTTCTGCCAGGGAAAAACCGTATGGCAAAAAACAGGTTGATGGTCAGCAGGACAAAGAGGCTCTGAAAAGTCTTCAGGAAAAAGACCAGGATAAAATTAAAGAGTATCCCACCCAGAACACTTCCAATGGACTCCAGGCTGTATACCCTGTAGATCAGGTTAGCTTTGCCTTGCAGGGAGATGTGATGGGAGAGGAAGGTAAAAAGCGATCCCGAGAGCAGGCAATAAGGGATCAACAGAATGCCCGACCAGGCAAAAACCTGCAGCAAACCAACCATGCTTCCCTCAATAAAGACAATGTTTTTGAGAACATTTAATAGAAAAACTGTCAGAAAAGGCAATGTGCCGATAGCGATCAATGAAAAGAACAACAGGTTCACACCCTTTCTGAAACGGGATAAAATGCGGCCAAGAAAAGCCCCAAGGCCGGTCAATATCATCCAGTTGGCAAGTACCACTCCAAGAACCAGCTCGTTCCCATAAAAGGTGGACATGAATTCCCGTAGGAGAATGACCTGTGTAATGATCGCGGAAAATCCAAACAGGATAACAATCCACCGCAGCGGTATCTCCTCCAGTTCCTCGTGAAAAGGTTGGGAATAAGTGTCATCATCCCGTTGTTTATCCCGGGATTGGTTTCCGTTATTCCTGGATTTCCTGAAGAGGTCGGTATAGTATTTCAGATGCCAGGAGAAGTGAAATATTGCGATTACTACCATGGCAATGCCAAAATCTACATGCCATACCAGGATGTTCTCAATAACCCCGATCGTTATTTTGTAGTTCACCTGAATGGCAAGGATCAGTCCAAGGCAAGCGGTGGTAAAAAAGGTCAGTAGAAGCAGTGAATTCCAGAATTTACGGTGGGTAACGGGATTAATAATGGAAAACCTGGATGCCAGGCAGGAGGCACTGTAGACCAGCAAAACCAGGATAAGAACCGGAAACAAAGCATACGGTGCTTTCATGAATACCCTTATAGAAAATCGTTATTTCTCTCCAA
>CAZTES010000254.1:0-4457 GCA_964612275.1 uncultured Rikenellaceae bacterium | reverse complement strand
CGGAAAGCCAGGCAAGGATCAGATGGTATCACGAGTGGAAACCAAACATTGTAACCGATCACCACGAAATGGGTTCCGGTTCAACCTTTTTCTTCCAGCCCGGGATTGCCACCCGTGTAAATCCATTAATTCCACAACAAAACATTGTATTAACCAAAAAGATCGGTGCCTATTTTGCCCGGGGATTAGATGATATAGGATCCCAATACTATTCTGAAGAACGGTTTGATGACTTCTATTTTGGCAAAGGATCGGCTTACCCGGATGTCAATTCCGGTGTCGGCTTTCTGTTTGAGCAGGCAGGAATTCGCGGACATGCACGGGAGACAGAGAATGGGTTGATCACTTTCCCGTTTACCATCAGAAACCAGTTTAACGTCTCCCTTTCAACACTCGAGGCAGGTCTTGCACTGAGGAAGGAGCTGCTGGAACACCAGAAGGAGTTTTACCTTTCCGCACCCGTTGAGGCAGCAAAAGATCCTGTCAAAGGGTACCTTTTCGGCGATCCGTACGACAGAGCAAAAACTTTCCATTTCGTTGAGTTGCTGCAGCAACACCATATCAAGGTATACCGGTTAAAATCGGATGTGAATGCCAGTCCTGTGAGGTTTAAGAAGGACCACGCCTATATCGTCCCTTTGAACCAACCACAATACCGTATGATCAGAACCCTTTTTGAAAAGGTAACGAAATATAAGGACAACACCTTCTATGATGTTTCTGCCTGGACTATGCCGCTCTATTTTAATATGCCTTATCAAGAAGTAAGAACAGCTAAAGAGCTTCCGGGATTGATCGGGGAAGAACTTACCACCAACCGGTTCTATGAAGGCAGCGTGCTGGGTGGAACCAGTTCCTTTGGATACCTGTTCCGGTGGGATGAGTATTATACACCAAGGACACTCTATTCGATTCTTTCAAAAGGACTTCGGGCAAAGGTTGCCACACAGGAGTTTACCTACAAAGACAATCAGTTCAGCGAAAAATTTACTTTCGGTACAATTTTTATTCCAGTGGAAGGTCAAAACCTGAAATCCGAAGAGATGTATTCATTCCTTCAGTCGCTTGCTATCCGGGATGGTGTAGATTTCTATGCCGCCTCGACCGGCTGGACACCGGAGGGCATTGACCTGGGTAGCGGTGACTTTGCGAGCCTCGAGAAACCGGATATCCTGATGGTGATCGGTGATGGTGTAAGCAGTCGTGACGTCGGGGAGATCTGGCACCAGTTCGACCAGCGGTACCACATACCCATTACCATGGTTGATTCACGGCAATTCAGCCGGCTCAACCTGTTTGATTATACCACGCTGATCCTCACCGGTGGATTGTCCGGGGAAGTAAATGAGCGGGAACTGGAAGGGCTCAAATCGTGGTTGAGTGCCGGCAACACCCTGGTTGCCTACAAGAGTGCCAATGAGTGGCTAAGCCGGAACAAACTGGTAAACCTGACCTTCAAAAAGACCGAATCGTTCGACACATCCGGTGAAGTCCGTTATGTCGACAGGTCAAAAAACTACAGCATCCAGCGAATACCGGGAGGATTTTTTGAAACAAAGATCGACCTGACCCACCCGGTTGCCTATGGGTATCACTGGAACCGGTTACCCGTTTTCAAAACGGGGACCATGTTTGCAGAAAAAAGTACCAATCCTTACGCGAATCCGGTGGTCTATACCGAAGATCCCCTGCTCAGTGGCTATATATCATCGGAAAACCTGGAGAAGGTGAAGGGAGCACCTTTTATTGTAACCCATTCCAGTGGAAGGGGTAGTATTATTTCAATTCTTGATAACACAAACTTCAGGGCGGTCTGTTACGGAACGAGCAAGATCTTCGCCAATGCGGTGTTTTTCGGGTCGATGATCCGATAAAAATAAATAGGCTAAGGTCTAAGGAAAAGACTTAGAAAGCTCCAAAGGAGCGCAATATAATAGCCCAGGGTCAGGCTGCGAAAGCAGGCGTAACCCTGGGTTTTTTGTAACCACGAAAAACCGGTCCAACTGCAATGCTACTTATCTGAAAAAGGTTCCATGGACCGGAAAACTACAAGACGGTATTAACGCTGAATAAATTTCATGCATTTCGCCGGAAGAAGAGGATTATATTCCAAATGAGTGCGCAGTTCCGGCGAATATTCTCTTATTGCTTTTACCCCGGACTGAAGTCCGGGGCTATTGGCTTTCCCCGTTAGCTCCGAAGGAATCCCTACGGGAGGATCACTATGTGACAACCACTTTGTGGTTTTAAGCTCTGCAAGCTTGCCTGCGTCTGGCAGATGGGCCTATGGCAGATCCCAATAACAAGTAAATTATTCATTTCATTTTTCTATTTTAACTATATACATTTACTTAACATTTTTCCCTAACAAGTTACATCGTCAGCAGATCCCGCTTTTCAGCGGGATACCTGCCAGACGGGCAGGCTGGAATTCGACTGAATGGTTTCACTTTACACAAGTGTTCCTGAATCCATAGTCTCATTTACTTTTTTCTTTATACTTTTATCTTTTATCTTGATCTTCAAATATGAACGATTTCTATACCTCCGACAACCGCTCGGCACTGGATTCGCTATCCGATGCACAGAAAATCGCCTTCGGACCCTTTGTGTTCCAGGCAACCAGAGTACTGAGAGATACCGGTATACTGAAACTGTTGCACGATATAGGGGAAGCAGGACTTGATGCTGAAACCATCGCGGCAGAGCTGAAAATACCTTTGTACGGAGTCAAAGTGCTTGCCGATGCCGGTCTGAGTATCGGGGTATTGTACCTCAACGATAAAAACTATTCCCTGACAAAGACCGGGCATTTCATCGTGACGGACAAGATGACCAATGTTAATATGGATTTCGTCCATGACGTTTGTTATCAGGGGATGTTTCATCTTGAGGAAGCGGTACGAACCCAGAGACCTGCCGGACTTAAGGTCTTCGGGGATTGGGATACCATTTATAAAGGTCTCTCCCAATTACCCGAAAAGGTAAAGGAGAGCTGGTTTGGATTTGACCATTTCTATTCCGACAAAGCATTCGATGAGGTTATCCCGGTACTTTTTGAAGAAGAACCGGACAACATTCTCGATGTCGGCGGCAATACAGGAAAGTTTTCCATCCGCTGTGCAAGCTATTCGGAAACTGTTAAGATCACCATCCTGGACCATCCGGGGCAGCTCGAGATGGCAAAAGAAAACATCAAAGAACAGGGATTTGAAGAACGGATCAACACCTACCCTATCGACCTGCTGGACCACTCCAAACCCTATCCCAAACCTTATGGTATTATATGGATGAGTCAATTCCTGGATTGTTTTGGTGGAGAAGATATTGTTGAATTGCTCCTGAAAGCCAGGGACGCCCTCTCTGAGGATGGCTCTATCTTTGTCCTGGATACCTATTGGGACAGGCAGCGTTTTGAGATCTCCTCCTTTTGCCTGAACATGACTTCGCTCTATTTTACCGCCATGGCAAACGGGACCAGCCGGATGTACCATTCCGGGGAAATGATCAGTTATATTGAAAAAGCCGGTTTGCGGATTGTGAAGGAAATAGATGGGATCGGGTTAAGCCATACGCTGATCGAGTGTAAGAAATGATTAGTTTCGCACCTGCCTGTAGGAAGGCAGGCAAGCCTACGGAGCGATTTTGCTTCTTTCGATAAACCCAAACTACCAAGGTTTTGCTCCTACCTGCCCGGCAGTTGAAAACCGGTTAATGACTTCCGGTTCATTTTCCGTCATATCACAAAAAATCACTATCTTTGTAATGATCTTCAACCTATTGAATTGATGCCCCCGTGGCATACAACCAGATCTTTTTGCACGGCTCACGCATGGGACGAGTTGGAGAATCTGGTATACCTGGAAATTCTATGAAAAGGAAAGCAGGGACTCTTTTCGTATGGATTATTTTCTTGTCATTCCACCTCGTGGTGCATGGACAGGATTTCATCAACCAGGAGGATGCACTGGTATGGATTGGCAGGAACATTGAGTCCAGCACAACCGTCCCCATTCGAAAGCAGGCCAGTCTGAAAGAATTTGAATACGGTAATGATATCCGCTTCTTCAAACTGTCTCAGATAAGAGGTAGTAAACTAATCCTGGAACGATACGACAAGAAGGAAGGAAAACCAATGATCAAATCGGTTTATGAACTTCCAATGAAAGAGATTGATCCCAACACCATCAAGCTGGCTATTGAGAAATACAGCAGGAATATCTGCCTGATCCTTCAGCCCAACAACAAAAGAAAGATCAAAGTTACACGACTCAGCGGGAAAGACTTTAAAAACAAACGGTACCTGAAAAAAACAGAGGTGATCCTCGAGTTCAATCAGGAAGCACAGGCTAAAAATATCCCTTACCAGATGCAAAGAGCATTTCAGTATACAATCCAGAAATGCATTAACGACAATTCCAGCATCATCGATTACCTGAATAATTCAGGGCAATAAT
>CAZTES010000253.1:0-4515 GCA_964612275.1 uncultured Rikenellaceae bacterium | reverse complement strand
ATGAAGATGCTGAAAGAAATGTAATTAAAGACGAACGGTTTTTGTTTATCAATCAAAATTTCAGGTATTTAAGAAACAACCTGAGATACCATGGCATCCAATCCATTGATGGCTTATTAGCCGATCTCGGCGTATCTTCTCACCATCTGGACGTGCCGGAAAGAGGATTTTCATTTTCCCACAGAGGAGAGTTGGATATGCGTATGAACCGGAGAGCTTCTTTGACAGCCGGGAAAGTGTTAAACAGCTACAGTGAAGAAGAACTCCAGGGCATCTTTTCCTCTTATGGAGAGATCAGGAATAGTAAAAAGCTGGCACACCGGATTATTCAGGTGAGGGGAGAGGGGACAATTGAGGGAGTCCAGCAATTTATTGAGCATATTGGACATTGTATACCAGTTAAACATGAAAGCAAATACCTGGCGAAGCTCTTTCAGGCACTCCGGATTGAGGTTAACCGGGAATTGGAGTGCCTGAATGAATTATTGATGCAATGTGTAAATCTGATTAAAAAAGATGGCCGTCTTGTTATGATCACCTATCACTCACTTGAGGACAGAATGGTCAAAAATTTTATCAAATCGGGTAATGTTGATGGGTTGTTAGATAAGGATTTTTACGGAAATATTGAAGTGCCTTTTGCTCCGGTAAACAAGAAAGTCATTGTTCCCGGAGCGGCCGAAATACGCAGGAATAGCAGGGCACGAAGTGCAAAACTAAGAATTGCCAGAAGGGTAAAATGGGACAAGGAAGGAACATAGAGTTTATTGAAGATCAACATGCACAGAAAGAGGCAAGAAAAAGCTCTTTCCGGAATTTTATCGATGGTACGGTATTAACCAGGGAGACGGTCATTAAGCAACTTCCCTATATTATTTTTGTTGTGTTTCTCGCAATTCTCTACATCGGGAACAGGTATCATGCGGAAAAAGTAGTCAGAGAGACCGTTTCTCTTCAAAATGAGGTAAAGGAGCTGCGGGCAGAAGCCATTACAACATCTGCCGAATTGATGTCCAAAAGCCGGCAATCTGAAGTAGCAAAAATGGTGAGTGAAAATGATTTGGGTTTGAAAGAGCTCCTTGATCCACCCGGGAAGATTGTATTGAACAAAAAGTAGATCGATTCACATGTCGTTAAAAAGGGATATTGTCTGGAGGGTTGCCATCATCTACATCGGGGTTCTGTTATTCTCGATCGCCATTGTGGGAAAAATCATCTATTTGCAATTTGTCAAGGGGAATGAGTTAGCTGCAAAAGCCGAAACATTAACACTGAAGGAGTTTATTATTCAACCGAATCGCGGTGATATTTATGCTTCGAATGATCGATTGCTGGCAAGTTCCATCCCTTACTATGAAATCCGGATGGATCTGAAAAGTAATGCCATGTCAGCAGAACTGTTCAACCATGATATCGATTCCCTGTCCTACTGTTTATCCCGGCTGTTTAAGGACAAATCCAGTTATGCCTATAAACAGGAGTTGATGACCGCGCGAAGGAATGGTGAACGATATCACCTGATCAAGCGGGGAGTTAGTTACACACAATTAAAAAAATTAAAGACTTTCCCCATCTTCCGTGAAGGACGATATAAGGGTGGGTTCATTTATGTGCAGGACAGCCAGCGGATATTGCCTCATTCAAACCTGGCTTCTCGCACCATTGGCTACCTGACCAAAGGGAGTTCGGGAAACGTGGTTGGCATAGAAGGAGCCTATGACTATGAACTTAGTGGCAGAGTTGGTGTAAGGCTGATGCAGAAATTATCGGGGAATGTCTGGATGCCGGTAACTGACAAGAATGAAGTCGAACCCAAAGACGGGAATGATATCATTACTACCCTCGATATTAACCTGCAGGATGTAGCTGAAAATGCCCTCCTCAGTCAATTGATCAAACATGATGCACATCACGGTTCGGTGATTCTGATGGAAGTGCAAACAGGTGAAATAAAGGCAATCGTAAATCTTGAAAAGGGGCGGGACGGAAAATACAGGGAAAACTACAATTACGCCATTGGAGAAAGCACTGAACCCGGCTCCACATTTAAACTTGCTTCTCTTCTGGTCGCTCTTGAAGATGGAGTGGTTGATCTGGAAGATACTATTGATGCAGGAAATGGTGTGGTCCGTTTCTATGATAAAGATATCCGCGATACGAAATGGGGAGGGTATGGCAAAATTACCGTGAAAGAAGCATTTGAGGTTTCCTCGAATGTCGGAGTCTCCAAACTGATCTATGATAATTATTATAACCGCCCCACTGATTTTGTCGACCGCCTGTATGCCATGAGGCTGAATGAGAAACTGGGAGTGGAGATTAAGGGGGAAGGTTTGCCACAGATCAAATATCCGGGAGATCCCTATTGGTCGGGGATTTCATTGCCAATGATGTCTCATGGATATGAAATAAGAATGACACCGCTTCAGATCCTTGCATTTTATAATGCCGTTGCGAACAATGGCAAAATGGTAAAGCCACGGTTTGTTCAAGAGATCCGGTACCATGGAAATGTCGTAAAGCGATTCGAGACAGAGGTTCTCAATCCTTCCATCTGTTCGAAAGAGACCATTCATAAAGCAATCAAAATGCTTGAAGGGGTCGTGGAAAATGGCACGGCGAAAAACTTGAATAATTCTAACTACCCGATTGCAGGCAAGACAGGGACAGCACAAATTGCGAACGAAAGATATGGATATACCGTCGATTCCAAGGTCTCTTATCAGGCATCTTTTGTGGGTTTCTTTCCCTCCGATAATCCAATGTACTCCTGCATGGTCGTTGTGAATTCTCCTTCCAACGCAATCTATTACGGGAACCTGGTTGCCGGGCCTGTCTTTAAAGAAATTGCCGACAAAGTTTATGCAACAAAAATCTATTTGCAGAGAGATCACATGACCGATCATCGGGATGAATTTGATTACCCCTATTCAAAAAACGGATCGAAGAAAGACCTGACTTTGGTTTTATCATCGCTGGATATCAAGGTTGAAGGAGGGGATGAAGAGTCAGAGTGGGTTGCTACCCGTAAACACGATACGCATGTTGAAATTCAGGATATAGCCATAAACAGGAACCTCGTTCCCAATGTTATGGAAATGGGATTGCAGGATGCCATTTATCTGCTGGAAGAACTTGGATTAAAAGTGGTGGTCAATGGACGGGGAAAGGTGATCAAACAATCGCTTGTCCCCGGAACAGTGATCTCTACTGGACAGGTAATTCACCTGGAAATGAGTTTTAGTTAATCCATAACCGATCGATGAAGCGTTTATCAGAAATACTGGAAGGAGTAGTAGTTGAGCAGTTCATGGGGAATCAGGACCTCATGATCCACTCGCTGGAATTTGATTCCAGAAAAGTGGAAGATGGGTGTTGTTTCATAGCCGTCAGGGGCACCCGGGTGGATGGTCATCGCTTTATCCAGGATGCTATACGGAATGGAGCAATTGCAATCGTGTGCGAAGAGGTGCCAGAGCCAATCAGTGACCCGATTGCCTGCATCCGGGTCACATGCTCAAGCCGTGCAATGGGCGAAATGGCGTGCAACTTTTTCGAAAAACCTGCCCGGAAATTGAAACTGATTGGGATTACCGGAACAAACGGAAAAACCACAACAGCTAACCTGGTTTATCGGTCGTTAAGAATGCAGGGTAAAAACGCCGGATTGATCTCTACCATTGGGAATTTTATTGGTGATCAGAAATTAGAGACTACTCATACAACTCCCGATGCGATAACGCTCAATTCACTGCTAAATCATATGGTTGAAGAGCATTGTGAATATGCTGTAATGGAAGTTAGTTCCCATGCAATAAGTCAAAATCGCATCGCAGGGTTAACCTTCCATGTTGCGGTGTTTACCAACCTGACTCACGACCATCTTGATTATCATGGCAATTTTGACGAATACCTTGCTGCCAAGAAAAAACTATTTGATGGATTGGAGAGAAAATCAATCGCCCTCTATAACCTGGATGATAAAAACGGGAAAGTTATGGTTCAAAATTGTCGTGCCGGATTAAAATCATTCGGGCTGCACACACTCGCTGACGTTAACGGAAAGATCGTCGAGAGTCATTTCAATGGCATGCAGATGAAAATTGATCGTACAGAAGTCTGGACACGATTTACAGGTGAATTCAATGCCTACAACCTGCTGGCCTGTTACGCTACCTGCAGGATCCTTGGTTTTGAAAAAACCAAATCCCTGGAAATCCTGAGTGACCTGTTACCTGTTCCCGGACGGTTCGAAATCATTACATCCGATAACGGGGTTATCGCTGTGGTGGATTATGCACATACTCCCGATGCACTCGAAAACGTCCTGGGAACAATCAATAAAATACGAAAAAAAAATCAGCAGATTATTACCGTTGTGGGAGCTGGCGGGGACAGGGATAAAACAAAACGGCCGGCTATGGGCAGTGTTGCTGCCACTGCAAGCGATAAGCTGATCCTTACTTCTGATAATCCCCGAAATGAAAATCCGAATGATATTATTCAGGATATGCT
>CAZTES010000252.1:0-4532 GCA_964612275.1 uncultured Rikenellaceae bacterium | reverse complement strand
AAGAAAAATCTGATCAAAGTGCCGGTTTATAAAGGAACAATCCCTCATGAACAGGCCGCTAAATATGGTGGAGCACGCGTGTTTCTTAAACCGGCTTCAGAAGGGACAGGCGTTAAGGCTGGCGGAGCAATGCGCGCCGTGTTGGAAAGTGTGGGAATCGTTAATGTCCTGGCAAAATCAAAAGGATCATCCAACCCGCATAACCTCGTGAAAGCAACATTTGCTGCATTGCTGGAATTGCGTGATGTATCCACTGTGTCACAACAACGCGGTATCTCTGTTGAACAAGTTTTTAACGGTTAAAATATTTGATTATGCCGAAAATCCGGGTAATCCAGGTGAAAAGTAAAATAGGCAGTTCGAAACGACAGAAAAGAACCCTTGAAGCTCTTGGTCTCAGGAAGATCAATGGTTCGGTAGAGGTCGAAGCTTCCCCCCAGATCCTGGGAATGGTGAATAAGGTGAAACACCTTATAAGGGTTGAAGAGTTGAAGTAATTAACCATTTATTCAGAAGAGATGGATTTAAGTAATTTAAAACCGGCAAAAGGATCCGTGAAAAAGGTGAAACGAATCGGAAGAGGCGAAGGCTCCGGTAAAGGTGGAACCGCCACACGAGGTCATAAAGGACAGAAATCCAGGTCCGGATATTCCAGAAAACTGGGATTTGAAGGCGGACAGATGCCCTTGCATCGCAGGGTGCCCAAATACGGGTTTATTAATATCAACCGGAAAGAGTATAAAGGAATAAACATTGATGCCATTCAGACACTGGCTGAAACCAAAGGATTGAAAAAAATTGGTGTTGAAACCTTGATCGATGCCGGATTAATTTCTAAAAACACACTTGTTAAAATATTGGGAAAGGGAGAGTTGACGCTGAAACTGGAAGTTGAAGCACACGCCTTTTCCAAATCCGCTATAAAAGCAATTGAGGCGAAGGAAGGAACAGCCGTTAAAATTTGAGATGAATGAAATCATTTATTGAGACTTTAAAAAATATTTTTAAAATTGAAGACCTGCGAAACAGGATCCTCTATACACTGGGAATTCTCCTGATCTACCGGTTGGGTAAATACATTACACTCCCGGGAGTTGACCCTTCCCAGCTCGACCAGCTTCAACAGCAAACATCACAGGGATTGTTGAGCTTGCTCGATATGTTTTCCGGAGGCGCTTTCTCGCAGGCATCCGTGTTCGCACTCGGAATCATGCCCTACATCTCAGCTTCTATTGTTGTACAGCTCCTGGGTATTGCAGTTCCCTATTTCCAGAGACTCCAGAAAGAGGGAGAGAGCGGACGAAGAAAAATAAACCAGATCACACGCTATCTTACTGTGGGTATCTTATGTCTCCAAGCACCGGGATACCTTGCAAACCTTCATGCCCAGCTGCCCGACACGGCATTTGTGATGAAAGGAACATTCTTTACCTTCTCCTCCGTGATCATCCTTACTTCCGGTACAATGTTTGTCATGTGGCTCGGCGAGAAAATTACCGATAAGGGAATCGGTAACGGGATCTCCCTGATCATCATGATCGGAATTATCGCACGATTGCCCTTTGCCCTGACAGCGGAATTTGGCTCCCGGCTTGAAGGTGCTGGAGGATTGGTGGCATTCCTTCTCGAAATGGTATTCCTGTTTATCATTATCCTGGGGACCATCCTCCTGGTCCAGGGAACAAGAAGAATCCCGGTCCAGTATGCAAAACGAATTGTCGGGAATAAACAGTACGGGGGCGTAAGACAGTATATCCCCCTGAAAGTTAATGCAGCAGGCGTAATGCCAATTATTTTTGCCCAGGCAATCATGATGCTGCCGCTCGTTATTATCGGATATGCCAGTGAAGACATGTCCGGATTTGCTGCTGCTTTTTCAAATATGTACGGTTTCTGGTATAGCCTGGTCTTTGCCATATTGATCATTCTGTTTACTTACTTCTATACCGCAATTACCATCAATCCGACGCAGATGGCAGAGGATATGAAAAAGAACGGAGGATTTATTCCGGGTGTTAAGCCAGGAAGAAAAACCGTTGATTTTCTTGATAGCATCATGTCCAGGATAACCTTTCCGGGATCCATCTTCCTGGCGATTGTTGCCATACTGCCAACTTTTGCGGTGAACCTGGGAGTAACCGGTCAGTTTGCACAGTTCTATGGCGGTACGTCCCTTCTTATTCTGGTGGGCGTGGTTCTTGATACGTTGCAGCAAATTGAAAGCCATCTGCTAATGCGTCATTATGACGGATTAATGAAATCCGGAAGGATTAAAGGAAGAACAGGTAGTGCTGCCGCTATATAATATATTGAATCTGGTTCTTTAATGATACTGATTAAAACAGAAGAGGAAATTGAACGATTGAGGGAAAGCAATATTCTGGTTTCCAGAACACTTGCCGAAATGGCAAAGTTGATCAGACCGGGAATAACTACCCTTTTCCTCGACAGGGTAGCCGAAGAGTTTATCCGGGACCATAAGGGTGTCCCCGGATTCAAAGGATATAATGGTTTTCCAAATACACTCTGTACTTCGGTCAATGAACAGGTGGTGCACGGTATACCCTCATCATATCAGTTGAAAGAAGGGGATGTTTTGTCGGTAGATTGTGGAGTGATTCTCAATGATTATTATGGCGATACTGCCTTTACCTTCCCGGTCGGTGAACTTGAAGACGATGTCGCCAGACTGCTGAAATATACCCGGGAAGCATTGGAAAAAGGGATTGAAAATACGGTGGTAGGGAAACGGCTCGGAGATATTGGATATGCAGTCCAGTATCATGCTGAAAGCGGAGGATTCTCGGTGGTGAGAGAAATGGTAGGGCATGGATTGGGAAAAAAATTGCACGAGCCACCTGAAGTACCCAATTATGGCAAAAGAGGCCAGGGGGTAAAGTTGGTGAAAGGATTGGTAATCTGTATCGAACCAATGATTAACCTGGGAATGCGAAACATTATTCAGGATAGCGATGGCTGGACCATCAAAACCGTTGATAACAAACCCTCGGCTCATTTCGAATATGCCGTGGCTGTCGACAGAGAAAAAGCCGATGTCCTGTCAACTTATGATTTTATTGACGATATATTAAATAATTAAGAGGATCTCAATATGGCAAAACAACCCTCAATTGTGCAGGATGGAACCATCATCGAAGCCTTGTCAAATGCAATGTTTCGGGTGGAACTTGAAAACGGACATGTCATTACCGCTCATATTTCCGGTAAGATGAGGATGCATTATATTAAAATCCTTCCCGGAGATAAGGTGAAAGTGGAGATGTCTCCCTATGACCTGTCCAAAGGAAGAATCACATTCAGATACAAATAACAGAATTGATCAGACCATGAAAGTAAGAGCATCAATCAAAAAAAGAAGTTCTGACTGTAAGATAGTTAGAAGAAAAGGACGCCTGTACGTGATTAATAAAAAAAATCCGAAGTATAAGCAGCGACAGGGATAAATTGTATAACTTTGCACTTTATTTTAAAAATGAGCTATGGCACGAATAGTAGGTGTTGATCTCCCAAAAAACAAACGAGGCGAAGTAGGACTTACCTATATCTATGGTATCGGACAAAGTTCTGCTGCCAAAATTCTCGAGAAAGCGGGAATTGATAAAGATATTAAGGTAAAAGACTGGACCGATGAACATGTCAATATAATCAGGAAAATCCTGAATGATAACTTCAAACTGGAAGGAGAATTGCGGTCGGAAGTCCAGATGAACATTAAACGGTTAATGGATGTCGGTTGTTACCGGGGAATCCGCCACAGAATCGGTATGCCCGTCCGTGGACAGGGAACCAAAAATAACGCCCGGACACGAAAAGGGAGAAGAAAAACTATTGCAAACAAAAAGAAAGCGACTAAATAGGAGTTGAATTATGGCTAAGAAGACAGGATCATCAAGAAAAAAGGTGGTGAAGGTTGAACCAACGGGTCAAGCCCATATTCATGCTTCCTTTAACAACATCATCATCTCGCTGACAAATAATTCCGGACAGGTGATCTCCTGGGCATCGGCAGGAAAAATAGGATTTAGAGGTTCCAAGAAAAATACCCCCTATGCCGCGCAGATGGCAGCCGAGGAGTGCACTAAAACCGCATACGACCTTGGATTGAGGAAAGTGAAAGTGTTCGTCAAAGGACCGGGATCGGGACGGGAGTCAGCCATCAGAACCATCCATTCCAACGGCATTGAGGTGATGGAAATCGTCGATGTTACCCCCCTGCCGCATAACGGATGCAGACCCCCTAACCGGAGAAGGGTATAACAAGCATGAAACGAACGATTAAACACCAGTAGATTATTTACGTGAAAGAAAAATAAAGAGTTATATGGCAAGATATATCGGACCAACTACAAAAATTGCAAGAAAGTTCGGAGACCCGATCTTCGGACCGGACAAAAGTTTTGAGCGGAAAAATTATCCTCCCGGTCACCATGGAATGAACAAGCGAAGGAAAAAACTCTCTGAATACGGAATTCAGCTGAAGGAGAAACAAAAAGCAAAATATACCTACGGTG
>CAZTES010000251.1:0-4592 GCA_964612275.1 uncultured Rikenellaceae bacterium | reverse complement strand
AGTGTAGTTGGACCGGTATTTTTTATGGTCACACAAAACCCAGGGTGGCGCTCGCCTAGGCTCGCTTACCCTGGGCTGTTATATTGCGCCCTCGATGGGGCTGAAAAATCACTTCCACTGAATTACCGGGTTTTTATGCGATTGAAAACAACCAAAAATCGTACTACTAAAATGATACCTGGGCCGGAAAACTAAATGAATACCGTAACCTCACTACGAATCCGGATTACCGGTTTTTCATCTCATTTTTCAGGCAGCAGTTTTTATATTTCTTACCGCTTCCGCAGGGACAGGGATCATTTCTGCCAATTTTCGAACCCGCACGATAGGGTTCGTCGTCCAAATATTCCGAAAAATCATCCTTCTCCCTGTAGCCTGCCCAGGTTGTGGTAATCTGATCATACCGGTCGAAAATATTCAATAGCTTTTCTTTGTAAAATACCCGGGAAGGTCCCTCAATATCCCGCTCCACCTCCTTATAGCTACCACAGATCCCGGTACCCACATAACCGAGATCATACAATTTTTTTATCTCAGGAAGGAGTTCCGAAGCTTGCATCTCAATGACATCACATATGACCAGGCCAATAAAATCGCTGTCGATTATTTCATCATCCAGTGATGCTCCGGCAAGGGATCTGAACAGATCCCTGAACCATTGAATGACCTCCTTCTTTTTATCAGGCTGATGAAGCGCGATCTGTCCGACACAGGATGCTATTTCAGTCCGGGCATATGTCCAGATCCCCGGAGAAAGAACAAATTGCTTCAGAACATCCAGCTGATTTCCGGCAATGTAATAAATCGGTTCCCACAGGTTGCCCGTCATGAAGTCGCCATACCAGAATTCGATGAACTCCTCTCCCTGCCGGAATGTTTCAAGGATTGTTGGCAGTGACTCCTCTGCTTTCAGTTCACCCAGCAGGAACACGGCATGAACAGGAAAGCTCAGTCTGCTCTCCTGCCATTCCCCACGCTGGTCGGTAAGCTTCCTGAAATATTCATACCTGTAAATGGCATCTTTCAGAACGAGTGTTAAATCGGACACCAGAGGATCATATGGCAGGTTGAGAATGGTTTTTAATTTTTCTTTATCGATTTGCAGGTCATATTTATAAAGCCAGTTGATCTCCTCGTGGATAAATTCAGGCTTTGTCTCCCTCTGGACCGCTTTATTGTATTCAGCGGTTTTAACACTTATTCTTGCTTCCTCTTCTTCCTCCATTCTTTTTCTAGCTGCTTCCAGACGGACTTCCATCAGATAAGGTAAAACATCTTTCGTGTCAGGATGATCCGGAGCCAGTACCTCCATAATCTCATGGCGCGATTCAGCTGCTTCCAGGTTGCCCACTGCACAAAAATACATGATTGCCAATCTATTGAATCCTGTAACCTCAGACAAATGAAAACAATCTCGGTCAGGATATAGATTCTGGATATCCATCAGATCACCCACCACTTCGGGCATTTTGTCATATTCTCCATTATGATAATATTCAAAAGCCATGTTCAATTTCCCGAACAGGTAATCAGGGTGCTCTTTTACTATCCAGTGATTTACTTCCCTTGCTTTATCGATCTGATTGCTGTTCATATAGGCTACCGATAAATAGTTCTTCAGGTTGGGGACGTGCGGATATTTTTCGATCAATTGAATCAACCGTTCAATAATTTTCTCTCCTCCTTTCAGGGCTTTTTGGTGTAATGACTCAAATTGCCTGAAAAGTTCCGGTGTGATTTTGTGTTTTTCATTCAGGAATTCAGGATCAGTTGTTATTTCGTAGTTAAATGATTTGTATCTGCTGTCCATTTTGTGGAAATTATTTAAATTTTTTCAAAGGTACTGAAGATCCGGATTCTGACAAAGACCCACCTTCGGGAATTGTTAATGGGAATGTAATCAAGAATGGGATTCTCCGTCTTTTTCTATTTTACACCTGGAGTACATCAGTCCATGGTTCGTTTTCCAGTATGGTTTTTCTATAAACAAAACCCTCCTCCCCCTACGTAAACCCCAGGGATTATTGTAAATATGTATCCCCTGCTGGCCCTGTGAAATCCTGCAAAGCAGGGGCGGCTTCGCCGCTATTTCACAGGGCAAATGCGTTAGGAAAATAACAATAATCATTCATTTTATAATTAGACCTGGAGCACCACGATCCATTTAGGGTCCTCTGATGAACAAGGGTCCCTGCATTACGCCGGATGACAGGTTTGGCATTTCAAACAACAAGGCAGTTCCGGCGATTGTATCTTGCATAACGTATACCCCGGCTTGAAAGCCGGGGCTATTGGCTTTTCCCGTTAGGGATCACTATGTGACAACCACTTCGTGGTTGTTATCCTCAATCGACTGCAAGGGTAAATAACCGTCTTATTTTTCCATATCCTTTGAATATTGGAATTTATTTATTATTTGGGATTTATGGGTTGTGATTTGGTATTTTCTCCTATTCATTAGGGGATGTTACCAACGTAGAGACGTCCAAATTGGGCGTCTCTACCATCGTTTCATGGATCAGACCGTACAGGTAATAAAAACGACACAATGCAACAGATATTTTGCATGTTTTTTTTAAACCCGCATGTAGAGACGCCATGCATGGCGTCTCTACGGCAATTGAAAAATTCCTACATAACGGGAGAATTAACGAAATTTCCCTATTTTTGTACGCCTAATGGATTTACGCTGAAACAAATGATTAAGAAACAATATAATTGGATAATCATCTTAGCCCTGCTGCTTTCGTCATGCAGCCTCCAGAAACAGCTGGTTTACCTGCAGGATGTGGATGAGCAGACGATGGAGAATGTCTTTTTCAAGGAGCCGATCGAATACAGGATCCAGAACCAGGATATCCTGTACATCAAGATCATGAGCCTGAGCGACGAGGCGAACGAACTGATGAACGTCACCTCCATGCGATACTCCCAGAATCTCTACCAGAACGAGACCAGCCTCTTCATCAACGGCTTCTCGGTCAGCGATTCGGGCTATGTCGACCTGCCGGTGGTGGGTGATATCTACGTGATGGACATGACGATCGACGAGGCGAAGGAAGTCATATCAAACCGTGTCGATGAATTTGTCATCGGGGCAACCGTTATCGTCAAGCTGATCAGCTTCAAGTTCACGGTGATCGGCGAGGTCGCGCGGCCGGGGATGTACACCAATTACAACAACCAGCTGACGGTGCTGGAGGCGATCGGACGGGCAGGCGACATCACCGATTTCGGCAACCGCGAGCGGATCCTGGTGGTCCGCCCGACAAAGAAGGAGACACGGACCTTCCGGATCGACCTGACCAAAAAGGACCTCCTCTCCTCCGACGGCTTCTTCCTCCTGCCAAACGATATAGTATACGTCGAACCGCTGTCGAATAAGACGTTCCGGCTGAATATTCCGACGATAAGTCTGTTTTTGAGTACGGTGACAACGTTGATATTGGTGTTGAGTTTTGTACTAAAATGAAAATGTTATTGGGTTATTGAGTTATTGGGTTAGTAAGGTGTCTGACGAAAAAAATGTTATTGGGTTATTGGGTTAGTAAGGTGTCTGATAGGAAAAATTGTTATTGAGTTAGTAGGTTAATGGGTTAGTAAGGTGTCTGACGTGAAGAAATGTAATTAGGTTAGTAGGTTAATGGGTTAGTAAGGTGTCTTACATTAAAGTTTGAAAGCTCTATGTAAATTTGAACCTATTGTAATTATCTTTTCTTTAGGACGTTCATGATTAATCTTTATAATAATATACTCAATAACTTATTACACCACTAACTTAATAACTTGTTTAGCAGTATATTAAAGGTTGAGTTGGCAGTAAAGATACATTCGCGTAAAAACATATGACATTAGAAGAATTAGAAGTATATCAGATTGCTTTAAATATTAGTGATTTAGCCTGGGATATTTACCTTACACTACCTAAGGAGTTCAAATTTTCAACTAATCAACAGTTCCTTGATTCTTCAGATTCTATTGGAGCAAATATTGCTGAAGGATATGGCAGGTATCATTACAAAGATTCACTTAAATTTTACTATAACGCTAGAGGATCTTTATACGAGGCAGATTATTGGCTAAATAGGCTAAAGAGAAGGAAATTGGTTGAAGATAAATTATATAAAAAACAACAATCCTTAATCGACACTGAGAAGTTAAAACTGAATAATTTTATCAATTCTATAAAGTCGAAGATTTGACGAAATGCACCTATTAACTTACTAACTCACTAACCTAATAACATGTTTTCGGCCATTAGGTAAAACAGCATAGTAAGCAATGGAACACAAAAGAGATTAATATATTATACTTATGAACCCCCAACCCGAAAACATATACCAGGAAGAATCCATCGACATCAAAAAATTCCTCTTCAAGATCCTGGCGCACTGGTACTGGTTTGCGCTGGCACTGTTCGTTTCGCTGTCGGCTGCCTACCTGGTGAACCGCTATTCGGAAGAGGTGTACAGCGTCTCCGCAACCGTGATCGTGCGCGACGATGCCAAGGGGAAGGGGCTGACCGGCGCGGAGAACATCATCGAGGGGATGGAGATCTTCACCAGCCGCATGAACGTGCAGAACGAGATGGG
>CAZTES010000250.1:0-4610 GCA_964612275.1 uncultured Rikenellaceae bacterium | reverse complement strand
TGGGTGCTATGAATGGCGAAGCCAAGTGGGAAGAGAAAGTGGTTGAACTGATGGAAGCTGTTGATTCTTATATCCCCATTCCACCCAGGGATATAGAGAAACCGTTCCTGATGCCCGTGGAAGATATTTTTTCCATTACAGGTCGCGGTACAGTGGCTACCGGAAGAATTGAAACCGGTGTGGTACTGACCAGTGACGAGCTGGAAATGATCGGCCTCGGAGCGAACCGCAGAAAAACAGTATGTACCGGAGTTGAGATGTTCCGTAAGATCCTTGACAGAGGTGAAGCAGGTGATAACGTTGGATTATTGCTCAGGGGAGTGGACAAAAAAGAGATCAAGAGAGGTATGGTTCTGGCAAAACCGGGTTCCATCACTCCACATACAAAATTCAAGGCTGAGGTGTATGTTCTGAAGAAAGAGGAAGGTGGACGGCATACCCCGTTCCATACTAACTACCGCCCTCAGTTCTATCTAAGGACACTCGATGTAACTGGTGAGATTACACTTCCGGATGGAAGGGATATGGTCATGCCAGGTGATAATGTTACAATTACCGTTAATCTGATTACTCCTGTTGCCATGGCACAAGGATTGCGTTTTGCTATTCGTGAGGGTGGCAGAACAGTCGGAGCTGGACAGGTAACGGAAATAATTGAATAAGATCCCGGGAAATGGATCAGATCGTTCGGTTGAGGATCGCTGTTTACCATGTTTAATCCTCTTCCGAATACGTAACTCTAAACAGATACACGGGTGTAGCTCAGTTGGTAGAGCACTGGTCTCCAAAACCAGGTGTCGGGAGTTCGAATCTCTCCTCCCGTGCTAAGTTTTCAACGATTATGAAAATAAAAACCTATTTGCAGGAATCCTATAATGAATTGATGCATAAGGTCTCCTGGCCAACATGGAACGATTTGCAGAGTAGTACCATTGTCGTAATGATCACTTCCGTGATCATAGCCCTGATCGTTTTTGCCATGGATTACACGTTTGAGAATCTGATGGGATTGATCTATAGTCTGTTTTACTAAAGAGTTTAGAGAAGATGGCAGAGAATGAAAGGAAGTGGTATGTGCTCAGAGCAATCGGCGGGAAAGAGAAGAAGGTTAAGGAGTATATCGATAGCGAAATTTTACGCCTGAACCTGCAGGAATCGATCTCTCAGGTATTGATACCGACCGAGAAAGTCTACCAGATCCGGGGAGGAAAAAAAATTAGCAAGGAACGCAATTTCTTCCCGGGGTATGTGCTGGTTGAAGCTGACCTGGCAGGTGAAATTGCCCATATTCTGAGAAACATCCCTAATGTTATCGGATTTCTCGGAGGGGCACAGGGTGGTGAACCAGTACCGCTGCGAACCAGTGAGATCAATCGTATACTGGGGAAAGTGGATGAACTGGCAGCAAGCGATGAGGAGATCAATGTTCCATTTTATGTTGGTGAATCGGTGAAGGTCATTGACGGCCCCTTCAATAGCTTCTCAGGGATTATCGAAGAGGTAAATGATGAGAAAAAGAAACTGAAAGTGATGGTGAAAATCTTTGGCCGTAAGACACCACTCGAACTCAGTTTTATGCAGGTTGAGAAAGAATAACCTGATATTGAGAATATTTATTGGTTACGTGATAAATAGATGTTAACCCGATAGTTATAATAATTATAATGCTTCCTGAATAACTATCATTTTATTAATTAGCAAGCGAAAGGTTTAGATCATGGCTAAAGAAGTTGCCGGGTTAATCAAGTTACAGATTCGTGGCGGTGCTGCAAATCCCTCTCCTCCGGTCGGTCCTGCTCTGGGAGCGAAAGGTGTAAATATCATGGAATTCTGTAAGCAATTCAATTCCAGAACCCAGGATAAAACCGGAAAACTGATTCCAGTAATCATTACGGTATATGCTGATAAATCATTCGAATTTGTCACCAAAACCCCTCCTGTAGCTATTCAGCTGCTGGAGGCTGCAAAACTCAAATCCGGATCCTCAGAACCCAACCGGGATAAGGTGGGATCTGTTTCGTGGAACCAGGTCAAGACGATTGCACAGGACAAAATGACCGATCTGAATGCATTTACAGTTGAATCCGCTATGAAAATGGTTGCCGGAACTGCCAGGAGTATGGGAATCACCGTGAAAGGGAAATTCCCCGAACAGTAATAACATTGGACAGGTAAGAAAATGACAAAACATACAAAAAACAAAAAGGCAGCTCTGGAAAAAATCGAAGAAGGGAAGCTTTATAAATTAACTGAAGCAGCCACTTTGGTGAAAGAGATCACAGCCTCACGGTTTGATGCCTCTGTCGATATTGATGTCAGACTGGGAATTGATCCGAGAAAATCGAATCAAATGGTACGCGGTATTGTTACCCTGCCGCATGGAACCGGAAAAGAGATCCGGGTGCTCGTTCTATGTACACCCGATAAGGAGGACGAAGCAAAAAGTGCAGGCGCCGATTATGTCGGACTGGATGATTATATCGACAAGATCAAAAAGGGCTGGACCGACGTGGACGTTATCATTACCATGCCTCCGGTAATGGCAAAAGTGGGACAGCTGGGTAAGGTGTTGGGCCCAAGAGGACTGATGCCTAACCCCAAGAGTGGAACGGTGACAATGGATGTCGGTAAGGCTGTGGAAGAAGTGAAACAGGGAAAGATTGACTTTAAAGTGGATAAATACGGAATCATTCATTCACCCATCGGTAAGGCTTCCTTCGAGTCTGGTAAACTTGCGGATAATGCACGGGAGCTCATTAATACCATCGTGAAACTGAAACCGGCTGCAGCAAAAGGTACTTACATCAGGAGCCTTTATCTTTCGAGTACGATGAGCCCAAGTGTGAAGGTGGATACCAAAGCCTTTGATGATTAAATGTTTTACTATGTAAGCTATGAAAAGGGAAGATAAAAATACCATTGTTGAAAACCTGAAAAAACAGATAAATGAGTCAAATCATTTTTATCTGACCGATATCTCCGAACTGAATGCTTCCGATACAAGTTCCCTGCGCAGGAAATGTTTTGAGAAAGATATTAAACTGATCGTGGTGAAAAACACCCTCTTGAAAAGGGCTCTCGAAAATTCGGAAGGTGATTTTGGAGATCTGTACGATGTCTGTAAAAACTCTACATCGATCATGTTTTCCGAAACCGGTAATATCCCGGCAAAACTGATCCAAGAGTTCAGGAAAAATCATGATAAACCCGTTCTGAAGGCAGCGTATGTTGAAGAATCAATTTTTGTTGGGGATCAATACCTGGATGCACTCACCGTGATAAAATCCAAAGAGGAGTTGATCGGTGATCTGATCCTTTTACTGCAATCTCCAATGAAGAATGTTCTTTCTGCATTGCAGTCGGGCAGTAACGTGTTAACGGGTGTTTTAAAAACACTCTCTGATAAAAAAGAATAAAAAGAAAATAAGTAATAATCATTGTAAAATCGAAGAAAATGGCAGATTTAAAAAAGTTGGCAGAAGAATTGGTTAACTTAACGGTAAAGGAGGTTAATGAACTATCCGATCTCCTGAAGGATGAATATGGAATTGAACCGGCTGCGGCTGCAGTAGCTGTTGCAGGACCTGCAGCAGGTGCCGGTGAAGCAGGTGCCGAAGCCGAGAAATCAGCTTTCGATGTTATCCTGAAAGCTCCCGGTGGTGCCAAGCTCCAAATTGTTAAGTTGGTTAAAGAACTTACCGGACTTGGATTAAAAGAAGCGAAAGCTGTGGTTGATTCAGCACCAGGCCCGGTCCGGGAAGGTGTTACCAAAGAAGAAGCCGAATCAATTAAAAATCAATTAGAAGAAGCAGGAGCAGAAGTTGAACTTAAATAATTTTTGCCTTACATACAGGTACTCCGGGTTTAGGATCCCCTCAACGGAATTCTAAGCCTTTTTGTCGTTATAGATAAGGGTTCACTTAATTTCATAAAAATGTCCTCAAAAAATATTCAGAGAATAAGTTTTTCATCAACCGTAAATCAATTAGAATATCCTGATTTCCTGGAGGTTCAGCTTAAGTCTTTCAGGGAATTCTTCCAGATGGAGACAACAACTGAAAACCGGAAAAGGGAAAATCTTTACCGGGTATTCAATGAGAATTTTCCCATCTCCGATACACGGAACAATTTTATACTCGAGTTCCTGGATTATTCGGTTGATCCTCCTCGGTATACCATCGACGAATGCGTCGAACGGGGTTTAACCCATAGCGTACCTCTGAAAGCAAAACTAAAACTCTACTGTACGGATCCTGATCATGAAGATTTTGATACGGTTATTCAGGATGTATACCTGGGGACTATTCCCTACATGACGGAGAGGGGAACATTTGTGATCAATGGTGCCGAGCGGGTGGTCGTGTCCCAACTGCACAGGTCTCCGGGTGTCTTCTTCGGACAAAGCCTTCATGCCAATGGAACGAAATTGTACTCAGCACGAATCATCCCGTTCAAAGGATCATGGATTGAGTTTGCTACAGACATTAACAATGTGATGTATGCTTATATCGACCGGAAGAAAAAATTACCGGTCACAACCCTCCTGCGTGCTATAGGGTATGAAAGCGATAAGGAGATCCTCGAAATATTTAACCTTGCCGATGAATTTA
>CAZTES010000249.1:0-4648 GCA_964612275.1 uncultured Rikenellaceae bacterium | reverse complement strand
CAACGATGGGAAGGTTTGAAGAAGTAAAAACTTCCGGTGGGTTGAACCAGCCAGGAACAGGTGAATAATAGGAGGACGCGTCACTTAATCCGACAGAAAAAAAGGTGATGGATGACATATCGGAGGAGGTGTTGTTGTAGTTGTGAACCTGGATTGCCAGTATGTTCTCCCCCTCCACCAGGCAATCATTCATCATTTCTTTGCTGATCATAAAATATTCCGGATCCTGCCCCTGGTACATGGTGGCTTCGTGAAGCTCATAGGCAGGTTGATTATAGGCGGGATGGTCTCCGACAACTCCGACACCCACCCTGGCGACCTCCACATCATTGATATAGGCAACAAATGCATCATCGAAGTCGATATTCAGCGCAGGAATAACGGATAAAAACAGGATGCATACAAACATTGCATGCGTTCGGAGAAAATTGTATAATTCATTTCGTTTGTTCATCCTTCCTCTTCCCAAAATCCAATTAACTGATAAAATAAAGTTGTCAACTTATCCATGCCACCAGGTCAATCCCCCTGAAAGTCCCCTCCGCCCCGGCTACGCCATTCGCCCGCCTAAACGATGTATTCGGGCAGGCACGGGAGACAAATTCTATTCTTCTTCCCTAACGTTGTCCCCCTTTAAAGGGGGTGTCCTGACATCGAACAAAGTGAGATCGTCAGTGACGGGGGATTTTTGCTTACGACATCAATCACCCTTTCCCATAAGGGTCACTTATGAGAAGGGGGGTTGCATTTCAAAAGGAATCCTGCTTATTCCGTAAACGTAAATTTTGCCTTTTTCAGCTCTGCCGAATTGGGTCCGATAAAGAGCTCGAAATCCCCGGGTTCGGCGGTAAATTCCATGTTGATATCATAAAATTTAAGATCCTCTTCCGTTATAGCAAATTGTACCGTTACGGATTCACCTGCCGGTATACTTTCTTTTCTGAATCCCTTCAATTCCAGGACAGGTCTGGTAACACTACCAACCAGGTCCCTGATGTAGAGTTGAATGATCTCTTCACCATCCCAGTCTCCTGTGTTCTTTACAGTTACCTCTGCTGTTAATTCACCACCGGGTAAGAGTATTGTATCACTCAGCGTTATTTCAGAGTATTCAAAGGTAGTGTAGCTCAAACCGTATCCGAAGGGGAAAAGTGGTTCAACCGGAATATCCAGGTATTTCGAATTCCAGCGGATCCCAGGGATCGGTGGGCGGCCCGTGTTTTTATGGCCGTAAAAGATAGGAACCTGACCAACGGATACGGGAAAGGTAACGGGCAATTTCCCAGAAGGATTGTATTTCCCAAGCAGAACATCGGCAATGGCTGGACCAGCCTGGGTTCCCAGGAACCATGTTTCCAGGATAGCAGGCACATTCTTTTTTACCCAGGGAATGGCTAAGGGTCTGCCATTCATCAGCACAACAACAACGGGTTTTCCTGTTTTCTGAAGCTCCATCAAAAAATCTTTCTGAACCCCCGGAAGTCCAAGATCGGTACGGCATAAAGCCTCTCCCGACATCATCCTGGATTCTCCGACAGCAGCAACAATGACATCAGCAGTTCTGGCAGCACGGAGAGCCTCTAAAAAACCGCTCTTATCATTTCCGGTTATCTGGCAACCTTTGGCATGAATGATCTGAACTTTTCCTTCCAGGCTACTCTTTAATCCTTCGTGCAGTGAGATCGCTTCTGCAGAGTTTCCCCTGGCCGACCATTCACCGATCAGGTCAAATTGGGTATCAGCCATGGGGCCTACCAAAGCAATTCTATTTATCTTATCGGGATCAAGGGGAAGAAGGTTATCTTCATTTTTCAGCAATACGATTGATTTTCTTGCTGCATCCCGGGCTAACTCCAGGTGTTCTTCATTCATGATCACCTCCTTTTCCCGTTCTTCATTACAATAACGGTACGGATCATCAAACAGTCCAAGCTTGAATTTTACCCGTAATATTCTGCGAACAGCATCATCCAGCTGGGATTGGGAAACCTTACCATCCTCCATTAGCTGAAAGAGCTGAGGATCATAGATGAGTCCCATCATATCCATATCCACACCGGCATTCATTGCCAGGTCCCCTGCTTCGTAATCATCGGCAGCAAAACCGTGAGGGATCAATTCCCGTATCGAGGACCAGTCGGACACTATGAACCCCTTGAACTGCCATTCTTTCTTTAGCAGATCGGTCAGGATATACCGGTTTGCCGTTGCCGGAACTCCATTGATCTCATTAAAGGCACTCATGAAGGTTTCCACGCCGGCATCCACTGCAGCTTTGAAGGGCGGAAGGTATATCTCATGCAATGTCCGGTTGGATATATCCACCGTATTGTAATCCTTCCCTGCCATGGCAGCGCCATAAGCTGCAAAATGCTTGGCACAGGCAGCAATGGTATTTGGAGCTGCCAGGTCATCTCCCTGAAAGCCTTTTACCCTGGCAGCAGCAACCAGGCTGCCCAGGTAGGGATCTTCACCAGCTCCTTCCATCACCCTTCCCCATCTCGGATCCCTGGCAATATCCACCATGGGTGCAAAGGTCCAGTGCTGACCAGCAGCAGCTGCTTCGGTAGCGGCAATACGTGCAGAAGTTTCGATCAGTTCCATATTCCAGGATGCTGTTTCTGCCAGCGGGATCGGGAAAATGGTCCTGTATCCGTGGATAACATCGTAGCCGAAAATTAACGGAATACCCAGACGGGTTTCTTCAACGGCTACTTGCTGGAGTTTCCGGGTGTACTCCGCTCCATTCACATTCAGCATTGAGCCGATCCTTCCATCCTTCAGGGGCTCCATATAATTGTGATCATCGGACACCGGCCCGGTGAATTCCCCGAATCCCGAAAATTGCATGAGCTGACCTACTTTCTCTTCCAGGGTCATCATCGACAAAACCGAATCGACCTTTCGGGTGATCTCTTTTTCCGTGCCTTCCATTTTACCGGTCGATTCGCAGGAAACAAAAAACAAAGCGGTTAAACAGGAGGCCATTAAATAACCAAGAATTCTTAATCTAAAAGCTTTCATGATGTTTTATTTTAAAATAAATAATCGTAAATCGTTTTACTGGTATACTCTGACAAAATCAACAACCAGCTGTTGGGGGAATATGGTAGTATCCACACCGTGTTGCCCTCCCCATGTACCCCCCACAGCAATGTTCATGATCAGGTGAAAATCGTGGTTGAAGGGCCAGACAGCCGGATCATCCGATTCTTTCTCGAAGGAAAAATAGGGATGACCATCCACAAAGAAATCAATCCTCTCCTCATACCAATCCACCGCATAAGTATGGAATTCCTCTTCGGCTGTAGGCATGCGGGTTTCCCCGCCCCTCTGTGTATTTTTGGTATGGTTATAGGCACCGGTATGAACGGTCCCATGAATGGTATCGGCTTGATATCCAACATATTCCATAATGTCTATTTCCCCGCTTTCAGGCCATCCTCCGTATGTTCGGTCTGTATAGAGCATCCAGATAGCCGGCCAGACACCGGTTCCTGTGGGCAGTTTTGCACGTACTTCAATACGCCCGTAGGTCCAGTCTCTTTTGTTTTTTGTCGTCAGGCGGGCGGATGAGAAATCCATCCCTTCTGTATTCTCAAATCGTGCTTCAATAATCAGGTTCCCTCCTTCCACCCGTGCATTTTCAGATCTGTTTTCTGTATAATACTGGAGTTCCTGATTTCCCCAGCCGTGCCCCCCGATAGCATAATTCCATTTCGTTGAATCGGGTAGCCCGGAATAATCGAACTCATCACTCCATACAAGCTCCTTTTTCCCTGTGCATGCAATGGCAACAAACAGGATAAACAAAGAGATTAATAAAAATCGTGTGGTTTTCATTGTTCGCTGATTTGATGGATAAGGGATTACAATTTAATGAATTTTCTGAACAGGTGTTTTCCACTGTTTGTGGTGATCCGCAAGGCATATATCCCAGGTTTCAATCCGTTTACACTGAATGACGAAGAAGAATCATCAACGGATAATGCCTCAACGAGTTCTCCTGAAAGGGTAACGATCTCAAGCCGGCGAATGACTTCAGGACTTACCACGGTAATGAAATCCGCAGTTGGATTTGGAAAGATCAGGATCATATCCGGAGATACCTCTCGAACTAAGGAGGGATCGTATGAAACAATCCTCAGTCGTCCGATATTAAAACCACCACTTACAATTTCATAACGCAACAGGGTATCACTGGCATAGAGCTGGATTTGGCCGGGGAATATGGAGACAAAAGATGACCAGCCACCGGTATAGGATATGGGTATGTTCCCCAGTCTGTCCTCGCCATTGATGAGGATCTTCATTGGACCGGGAGTTGTTATATCCGATGAAACCCGCAGTTCGGTAAAATAAACACCAGGGGTATCAACCTGAATAGTATATTCCAGCCATTCTCCGGTTAAAACATAACCGATGGTTTCTCCGCCATCGTTCCATTCCGTGTCAACATATTCATCCTGCCTGGAGGCATTCCCCTGATTCACCGCCGTATTATCGTGATAGGCTACTCCTTCACCGCCATAGTCAAATTCAACCGGATAGATGGTGCCCGGCAGGATATGGGGTTGCATCGGATCCGGGTATGGATACTGACCCGGATGTAACAGGTGTTTGATTAGCGTATCTTTTCCACAAACAT
>CAZTES010000248.1:0-4650 GCA_964612275.1 uncultured Rikenellaceae bacterium | reverse complement strand
GGAAGTTTTGGTTTTGTGTACCGCCCAACGGATAAGTGGGTGATCAGTACCAACATCTCAACAGCGTTTCGCTCACCCAATGTGGACGATGTTGGAAAAGTATTTGATTCTGAACCGGGATCTGTTACTGTCCCCAATCCAGACCTTGAACCGGAATATGCCTACAATGTGGATTTGGGAATGACCAGGGTATTTGGTGATGCAGTAAAAGTGGATATTACCCTCTATTATACCATTCTCCAAAATGCACTGGTAAGGCGCGATTATACACTCAACGGCTCAGACAGCATTATGTATGACGGCACATTGAGCCGGGTGCAAGCGATACAAAATGCTGCCGTAGCCCATGTATTTGGAGTTCAGGCAGGCATGGAGGTTAAATTTCCCAAAGGATTCGGGTTCTCCACAGATTTCAATTACCAGGCAGGTGAAGAAGAACTGGATGATGGCACAAACAGCCCCTCCCGTCATGCCCCGCCCTGGTTCGGCGTGTCAAGACTGACATACTCAGCCAATAAATTGAGCTTGCAGTTCTATGCAGAGTATAGTGGTAAACGAAAATTTGAGGATATGCCTGAAGAAGAAAAAGGGAAAACAGAAATCTATGCAACAGATGCCAACGGAAATCCTTATTCTCCGTCATGGTATACACTCAATATTAAAGCATCCTACCCGTTTGCTGAAAATTTTACAGTTAGTACCGGGTTGGAAAACCTGACGGATCAAAGATACCGTCCATACAGTTCAGGTATCGCTTCCCCGGGGAGGAACTTCGTTCTTTCCCTGAGAGTAAATTTCTGATTTAACACCCTGAACTCAATCTTCACTCGTCTATTCGTGATGTATGGAGAGTGACGATATTTATTTATTCACTATTTTTGATTGCGAATAAGTCGATCTGTGATGCTTCCATCCCGTGAAAAAAAGTGGTATGCACTCTACACCAAGTCCCGCACTGAGAAAAAGGTATATCAGCTACTTCGGGAAAAGGGGATCGAGACGTACCTTCCCCTGCTGAAAACCCTGAAACAGTGGAGTGACCGGAAAAAATGGGTGGAAGAACCACTCTTTCGTTCCTACATTTTTATCAGGATCTCGGAGAAGGAACGGCTGGATGCAATACGGACCGATGGTGTTGTACGCATGATTTCCTTTCAAGGTAGGGCCATATCGATCCCCGATAAACAGATTGAAGCCGTTCGTGCCTACATCAACGAAGGGGAAGACCGGGTGGAAAAAGAAGTTTATTTCGAACGGGGCGACCGGGTGGAAGTAACAAGGGGGACACTGCAGGGACTGCAAGGAATCATGGTTGAAACAAAAGGGAAAAAACGGGTCATGGTTGAAATTGAAGGGATTGGAGAGAAAATTATCCTCAACATTCCAAAATCTTCACTAAAAAACATCCAACTATAATATTCCGCTTCTTTAACCGGAAAGAAAAAACTCTTTATTACTTTTGTCAATTCATTTTTTGATATTGTACCATTAACCCCTCAACCGATGTTTCAAGAATCCAATAACCGGTCGATCCTGAAAACCATTTCCTGGCGCTTCTGGGCAACCGTTACCACCGCAGCCCTTGTACTGGCTTTTACCGGACACCTTAAGGTTGCCCTTGCGATCGGTGGAATAGAGATCATACTGAAAATTGTTCTTTTCTATTTCCATGAGCGAGTCTGGAATAAAATTTCCTTTGGAAAAAAAGAGAGAAAACCGAGTGTTATCTGGTTTACCGGCCTTTCCGGTGCAGGTAAAAGTACCATATCAGAAGCGGTCTATGAACGGCTTAAAAAGAAAGGCCTGAAAATCGAACACCTGGATGGGGATGTTGTCCGCACTATCTTCCCCGCTACCGGCTTTTCAAAGGAAGAGCGGAACAGGCACATCAAACGCGTAGGATTCCTCGCAAGCATGCTGGAAAAAAACGGTGTGTTCGTTATCGCCTCCTTTATCTCTCCCTACAAGGAATCAAGGGATTTCGTACACAACCTCTGCTCAAACTTTCGCGAAGTGTATGTCTCAACACCCCTTGAAGAGTGCGAAAAAAGAGATGCAAAAGGATTGTATGCCAAAGCCCGGAAAGGTGAGATCACACAGTTTACCGGTATTGATGATCCCTATGAAGTCCCCGTAAACCCTGAAATCATTGTCGATACCTCAAACCATTCCGTAAATGAGAGCATCGACTATGTCATGAAAGAACTGGGATTTTAAAAAATAAAATGTGCGGAGGGTGGGACCGTGATACTGTGAGACGAAGGGAATAAAGAGAAAGGAGAGGTGAGAAGTGAGTAGTGAGAGGATTTAGGATTATGAATTTAGAATAGACCGCTTTATATGGTTCTATGTGGTTTTGCCATGGGCAAAACAACCTGTTCTTAATCCAACCCCAAATCTTTCCAGCTATATCTAAAGTCACCATATCACTATTGCTTGACTCTCTAAAGCCATCGTATTCCCATTTTGCAACCATCCAGAGGAATATTCAGTCCTTTATTATACCCGGTAAATGGACCACATAATCCCGCAAGGATTATTAAATTTGTTTTTACCTAAAAACCAAAATGTTGAAGAAAGGGTTGATTTTTTTTGTCATCGATCTACTGCTGGTCTTCTTTTCCTTCCTGTTAATTACCTGGATCAGGCCGGGAAGTGTGGTGAGTTATATTTCCCGGTACTACCTCTCCATTCTTGTTTTTATCGTTATCTGGATCGGATCATCCATCCTTTTTAAGAAGTACGCTCCACTAAAAAATCCCACCTTTAAAAATGTTGCCCTGCCAATCATTATCAGTAACCTGGTTGTCCTCGGTACGATCAGCGTATTGATGTATTTCTTCAGAACAACCTATTTCTCCCGCACGATTGTTTTCGGAACAATATTGTTTGCCAGTTTTTTTGAGTTCCTTTTCAGCAGCCTCTATTTCTTTCTGAAAATCGCCATTGAATATCAGAACCCGCCGGATAATGAATACCTGGCACTCAGGACACAACAACTTAACGGAAATTACAACAACCATTCAGGACACCAGGAAGACCTCACCGAAAGCCGAAAGGCAATCGAATTACCCGAGGAACTGCGAAACCCCATCATTGAAGAGTGTGGAGATGCAGGATTATCGTTTATCATGGCCAACAACTGCTGTGAATCGGAAGATACTCTTCTGGTAGCAACCACCACATCATTTAATATTGCAGCCCAACCCAATAACCGCTACAGGTCCATCATCAACCTGAAACGGATCAATGATATCCCTTACCTGAACCAGTTCTTTGAAGCGGTAAATTCCAAGATACCAGGATACGGAACCTTTATCGGATGCGTGGAGACAAAAAACCTCAGGAAGAAACGGATCTTTAAAAAATATCCCTTTCTCCTGAATTATTTTTATTACTACTTTCTTGATTTCCCGGTGAAACGTCTGATGCCAAAATTTAAGATCACATCGGGTTTGTATCATTTTCTTACACGCGGTCAGAACCGTGTGATCACCCGTGCGGAAACGCTAGGGCGGCTTATTTCCTGTGGATTTGACATTGTCAATGAAGAATACATCGATTCCCTCTTCTATTTCGCGGTGAAGAAAATCAGGGAACCCGCCTTTGACCCCAACCCAACCTACGGTCCACTGGTCAGACTGAAACGTATCGGGAAAAATGGCAGGGTGATTAAAGTGCTTAAAATGAGAACGATGCACCCTTATGCCGAATACCTTCAGGATTACATGTATAAAATGCATAACCTGACCGAGGGAGGTAAATTCGATTTCGATTTCAGGGTGTCAACCCAGGGAAAGATCATGAGGAAACTCTGGATCGATGAACTCCCGATGCTGTTCAACTGGGTGAAAGGTGACCTGAAATTGGTGGGAGTGCGTCCCATCAGTGAGCATTATTTCACCCTGTATGATCGGGAGGTCCGTGAAAAAAGAATAAAATACAAACCCGGACTCGTCCCTCCCTTCTATGCCGATCTGCCCAAAACCCTCAGGGAAATACAGGAATCGGAAATGCGCTACCTGGAAGCCTATGAAAAAAAGCCGTTCAGAACCGACTGGGTTTATTTCTGGAAGGCAATGTATAATATTGTAATAAAAAGAGCCCGGAGCCAGTAATTATTTATTGGGTAATGCGATATACTTATCCGTGCATCTAAACGATCCCAATGAAAATTGACATTGCATGATTCGTTTATCGGTAATCGGTAATCGGTAACGATGCCCGCCCTGTGAAATAGCGGCAATGCCGCCCCTGCTGTGCAGGATTTCACAGGGCCCGTTTCGGTATTCGTTGTTCGTTTAAAAGTAAAATACTACTATTTCATATTCCTTTGTTACCTTTGCTGTTAAGCTGATCTGCCTTATGGCTAAATTCTTATGAGGAAAATCGTTTATATCTTACTCTTTATTCTTCCCATTAGTAAAGTATATCCCCAGGAAGTGTACCATCACCTGACCAATGCTTCGATATACGATTTCCTGGATGAATTATCCAATCAGCAGATTATCGATATAAACAGTGCCATAAAACCCTATACCCGTAGTTACATAGCCAAAAAGCTCTCCGAAGCAAATACCAGGAGAGAGGAGCTCAACCCACGACAACAAAAAGATCTCGATTTTTACCTGAAGGATTTTCATAAGGAGC
>CAZTES010000247.1:0-4677 GCA_964612275.1 uncultured Rikenellaceae bacterium | reverse complement strand
GGGTATGAAAGCGATAAGGAGATCCTCGAAATATTTAACCTTGCCGATGAATTTAAAGTAACAAAAACGGGATTGAAAAAAATAGTGGGCAGAAAGCTGGCTGCAAGGGTGCTGAAAACATGGATCGAGGACTTTGTTGATGAAGATACCGGCGAGGTGGTCTCCATTGAAAGAAATGAGGTGATCATTGATCGTGAAACCGTGATTGAACCGGAGCATCTTGATCAGATCATCGATTCGGGAGCCAAAACCATCCTTTTGCATAACGAAAACCAGAGCCTGGCTGATTATGCTATCATTCTGAATACACTTCAAAAAGATCCCTGTAACTCGGAAAAAGAAGCCGTGCTGCACATTTACAGGCAGCTCAGAAACTCCGAACCACCCGACGATGCCACCGCCCGGGATGTTATTGAAAAACTCTTCTTTTCCGATAAACGATACGATCTCGGCGAAGTGGGTCGGTACAGGATCAATAAGAAACTGGGACTCGAAACCACCATGGATGTAAAAGTCCTGACCAAAGAGGATATCATTGAAATCATCAAATACCTGATCCAGCTGATCAATTCAAAAACGGATGTGGATGATATCGACCACCTGAGCAATCGCCGGGTGCGGACCGTTGGCGAACAGCTCTACAATCAATTCGGGGTGGGACTCGCCAGGATGGCAAGAACCATCAGGGAACGCATGAACGTGCGGGATAATGAGGTGTTTACACCCGTTGACCTGATCAACTCCAAAACCCTCTCATCCGTCATCAATTCTTTCTTCGGAACAAACCAGCTATCGCAGTTTATGGACCAGACAAACCCGCTGGCTGAGATGACCCACAAACGAAGAATGTCGGCTCTGGGACCCGGAGGGCTCTCCAGAGAGAGAGCCGGTTTTGAGGTGAGAGACGTTCATTACACCCACTATGGACGGCTGTGTCCCATTGAAACTCCGGAAGGTCCGAATATCGGACTGATATCCTCACTCTGTGTGTATGCCAAGATCAATGACCTGGGATTTATCGAAACCCCCTACCGAAAAGTCGAAGAGGGCAAGGTGAATATGGGAAAAACAGAGGGGGTGCTGTTTCTAAGCGCAGAAGAGGAAGAAGAAAAGGTCATTGCTCAGGCAAATGCCCCACTGAATGACTCAGGTAACTTTATCAATCCCAAGGTGAAAGCACGATATGAAGGTGACTTCCCACTTGCCGATGCAAATAAGGTTGACCTGATGGACGTGGCTCCAAACCAGATCGCATCCATTGCAGCTTCATTGATCCCTTTCCTTGAACACGATGATGCAAACCGTGCTCTTATGGGATCAAATATGATGCGGCAGGCTGTACCACTGGTCAAACCGGAAACTCCCATTATTGGAACCGGACTGGAAAGTACTATGGTGAAGGATTCAAGAATCCTGTTTGCCGCGGAAGAAGATGGTATCGTCGAATACGTCGATTCAAATCAAGTAGTTATTCGGTACACAAGATCCGATGAGGAAAAATTTGTCAGCTTTGATGAAGATGTCAAAACCTACCGTTTGCTAAAACATAAAAAGACAAACCAGAATACCTGCATCAACCTGGTTCCCATTGTAACCAAAGGCCAGAAGGTTAAAAAAGGAGAAATTTTTACCGAAGGGTATGGCACACAAAATGGTGAACTCTCACTGGGCCGGAACCTGATGGTGGCATTTATGCCGTGGAAAGGATACAACTTTGAGGATGCAATTGTTATTTCTGAGAATGTGGTCAGGGAAGATATCTTTACCTCCGTTCACATCGATGAATACCTGCTTGAGGTCCGCGATACCAAAAGAGGCCTTGAGGAACTGACATCCGATATTCCCAATGTAAGTGAGGAAGCAACCAGGAACCTGGATGAGAACGGACTGATCCGGATTGGGGCTCATGTCCTGCCGGGTGACATCCTTATTGGTAAGATCACACCGAAAGGTGAATCGGATCCTTCGCCGGAAGAAAAACTGTTGCGTGCTATTTTTGGGGATAAAGCCGGAGATGTGAAGGATGCATCCCTCAAAGCCGGACCCTCTCTGGAAGGTGTTGTGATTGATAAGAAATTATTTTCACGCTCCATAAAAGACAGGAAATCGAAGTCGGTTGAGAAACCGATATTGGACAAAATAGAAAACGACTTCAGGAAAAACGTGGAGGATTTGAACAATAACCTTGTCGATAAACTTTTTATCCTCGTGAATGGAAAGACATCACAGGGAGTTAAGGATTTCTTGAATGCCGATGTGATTCCCAAGGGGACCAAATTTACGCTCAAGCAACTCCAGGGAATTGATTTTCTAAATGTTAATCCTTCAAAATGGACGACCGATAAGAAGAAAAACGAAACCATTAAGCTATTGCTTCACAACTACCTGATCAAATACAAGGAGATCGATGGGGAATACAAAAGGAAGAAATACAATATCTCCATTGGCGATGAGCTGCCTGCCGGGATTATCCGGCTGGCAAAGGTATACATTGCCAAAAAGAGAAAGATAAAAGTTGGTGATAAGATGGCCGGTCGGCATGGAAACAAAGGGATTGTTGCAAAAATTGTACGCCAGGAAGATATGCCGTTCCTGGCTGATGGCACACCGGTGGATATCGTTCTTAATCCATTGGGGGTTCCTTCCAGAATGAACCTTGGCCAGATATATGAAACGGTCCTGGGTTGGGCTGGTAAAAAGCTCGGACTCTACTTTTCAACACCCATTTTCGACGGCGCTTCTCTTGATCAGATTACGGAATATACGGAAAAAGCAGGATTGCCACCCTATGGAAAAACCTATTTGTATGATGGGGGTACCGGCGAGCGGTTTGACCAACCGGCAACCGTTGGTGTGATCTATATGCTAAAACTGGGTCATATGGTCGATGATAAGATGCATGCCCGGTCAATCGGACCCTATTCACTCATTACACAACAGCCCCTGGGAGGAAAAGCCCAGTTTGGCGGACAGCGTTTTGGGGAAATGGAAGTATGGGCCATTGAAGCATTCGGAGCATCCCATATCCTGCAGGAGATCCTGACCGTAAAATCGGATGATGTCATTGGAAGGGCAAAAGCTTATGAATCAATAGTTAAGGGAGAACCCATGCCCGTTCCCGGGATTCCTGAGTCCCTGAATGTCCTGTTGCATGAATTGCGTGGACTGGGCCTCAGTATGAATCTTGAGTAGCATAGTCAGCTTTGTTTGGATCAGTATGAAATGATCCATCAGTGTAGTCATTGAAATCTTAATAATATAACATATGTCTTTCAGAAGAGATCAAAAGGTAAAAAGCAGTTTTACAAAAATCTCAATTGGACTGGCTTCCCCGGAAGAGATTCTTGAACGTTCCAGTGGTGAAGTGCTGAAACCTGAAACCATCAATTACAGGACCTATAAACCCGAACGGGATGGCCTGTTTTGTGAAAGGATCTTTGGACCCGTAAAGGATTATGAATGCCATTGCGGGAAATACAAACGGATCCGGTACAAGGGAATCGTATGCGACCGCTGTGGTGTGGAGGTTACAGAAAAGAAAGTGCGGAGAGAGAGAATGGGACACATCTCCCTGGTCGTGCCCGTTGCTCATATCTGGTATTTTAAATCGCTGCCCAATAAAATCGGGTATCTGTTAGGATTGCCTACTAAAAAACTGGATTCCATAATCTATTACGAGCGATATGTGGTCATCAATCCCGGCATCAAGAAAGCGGATGGAATTAAGTACCTCGATTTTCTGACCGAAGAGGAGTACCTTGAAATCGTTGAATCCCTGCCCAAAGAGAATCAATACCTGGAGGATTCCGATCCGGACAAGTTTATCGCAGATATGGGTTCCGAAGCCCTGCATCAGTTACTCTCCCGGTTGGATCTGGACGAGCTCTCCTATACGCTCAGGCATAAAGCCAATAATGAGACCTCGCAGCAGAGGAAAAATGAGGCATTAAAACGATTACAGGTGGTTGAAGCCTTTCGTGTATCAAAGAAAGTAAACCGCCCGGAATGGATGATCGTTAAAGTTGTTCCGGTTATACCGCCGGAATTGCGACCATTGGTTCCCCTTGATGGTGGCCGGTTTGCCACATCCGACCTGAATGACCTCTACAGGCGTGTTATTATCCGGAATAATCGGCTGAAACGATTGATTGAAATCAAAGCACCCGAAGTGATCCTGAGAAATGAAAAACGGATGCTTCAGGAAGCCGTTGATTCTCTTTTTGACAATTCCAGAAAAGCCAATGCAGTGAAAACGGATGCAAACAGGCCGTTGAAATCATTGAGCGATAGCCTGAAAGGAAAACAGGGAAGATTCCGCCAGAACCTGCTGGGTAAACGTGTTGATTATTCGGCACGCTCGGTAATCGTGGTCGGACCGGAACTGCAGCTGCATGAATGTGGATTGCCCAAAGATATGGCTGCGGAATTGTATAAACCGTTTATCATCCGGAAACTCATCGAACGCGGAATTGTAAAAACCGTTAAATCAGCAAAAAAGATCGTTGACCGCAAAGACCCGGTAGTGTGGGATATCCTTGAAAACGTGCTGAAAGGCCATCCGGTATTGCTCAACCGTGCACCAACACTCCACCGGTTGGGAATTCAGGCTTTTCAACCGAAACTGATAGAAGGAAAAGCAATCCAGTTGCATCCGTTGGTTTGTACAGCCTTTAATGC
>CAZTES010000246.1:0-4680 GCA_964612275.1 uncultured Rikenellaceae bacterium | reverse complement strand
TCGATATGAGCGAATACATGGAGAAATTCTCTGTCTCCAGATTGGTGGGTGCCCCTCCCGGATATGTCGGGTATGAGGAGGGCGGTCAATTGACCGAAAAAGTCAGGAGAAAACCCTATGCCGTGGTGCTGCTCGATGAAATTGAAAAGGCTCATCCCGATGTGTATCATATACTGCTGCAGGTACTCGATGAAGGACAATTGACCGATAGCCTGGGCCGACGGGTCGATTTCAGAAATACCATCGTGATCATGACATCCAACATCGGAACACGACAACTGAAAGATTTTGGCCAGGGAGTGGGATTTGAAACCCAGGCTAAGAAAGAGACACGCGATGCCCATGCAAGAAGTGTTATTCAAAAAGCCCTGAAACAAACCTTTGCTCCCGAATTCATTAACCGGATCGATGATGTGGTGATCTTTAATACACTCTCAAGAGAAGATATCCATAAAATCATCGATATCGAATTGAAAGGATTGTACGATAGAATCCATAACCTGGGTTACGAAATCAAAATTTCAGCTGCTGCAAAAGACTTTATTGCGGAAAAAGGCTATGATATCCAGTTCGGTGCCCGTCCATTGAAACGGGCAATCCAAAAATACCTGGAAGACCCAATGGCAGAAGTAATCATCAAAGCTTCACTCCATGAAGGGGATACCATCACGGTTGGATTCAATAAGAAAAAAGAGGATATCATCATCAGTGTCAAAAATACCGCTGGAAAGGAACTGTCGGAAAAAGCTTCCGGAAAAAAATCCTGAACATATCCCCGGGTAATCCCCCTTTTGCGACAGTACATGCCCCGATGCCGGTCGTTAACATCAAGCCTGGAATACCACTTCAGGAAATCGATGAAAAAATATTCATGCCCCTGTAAGGAAATTTTAAAAAAAAAATGTATTTTTACTAATTCTTAAATAAGAATTATTCTTATTTAAGAATATTTATATTATGAACATGGAGGATATTCGTAAAATGCTAATTGATAATGATTTAAAAATTACACCCCAACGGATTGTTGTCCTGGAACAGGTGAGAAAATTTAGAGATCATCCAACAACTGAAAAGATCATTGACCGAGTCAGAAAGAAGAATCCCAACATTTCGGTTGGAACGGTTTACAAGATCCTGGATACGTTTGCCGATCACGGACTGATTGCAAAGGTCAAAACGGACCGGGATATCATGAGGTATGAGGCTGTGAAAGAAAAGCACCACCACCTCTATTGCACCGATTCAGACCGTATCGAAGATTACCATGACAGGGAACTGACCCGGCTGATCGAACAATATTTTGCTGAGAAAAGTATTCCCGATTTTGAAATTGAAGACATTAAGCTTCAGATTATCGGTAGATTTCAGAACCGGAAAAAATAATGGATAAGGGATAAAATGATGTTGAAACCATTGCTTATCATTTTAGGAAGTGTTTCTTTGATTCTTGGAATTATTGGTATTGTTATGCCAGGGATACCAACCACTCCCTTCCTGCTGCTTTCTGCCGGTCTTTATGTACGAAGTTCTGACAGGTTATACAATAAACTAATTAGAAACAGGTATTTGGGTGGATACATTCTCCGGTACAGAAGGAATAAAGGAATGACACTTACCGTCAAGCTATATTCCGTCGCAATCATGTGGATGATGATTTTTTTATCTGCTTTTGTGTTTATCCGGGAAACGGGGATTACAATAATTCTCAGTTGTGCAGGTGTGATCGGAACGTTTGTTATGGGATTTCTTATCCCAACTATTCGAAAAGAAAGGAAATCATAAAAATAGCTAACTTAAAATTGACAGACAATGAAGGAAAAGAAAAAAAAATTATCGACTGCCTCCGGCAGACCATACTATGAAAACGAGAACAGTCTGACTGTGGGGCCAAAGGGACCCATTCTCTTACAGGATTACTTACTGCATGAGAAAATGGCTCATTTTAACCGGGAAAGAATTCCTGAACGCGTGGTGCATGCCAAGGGTACAGGAGCTTTTGGGAAATTTACGGTGACACATGATATTACCCGGTATTCCAAAGCGCAGATTTTCAGTAAAATCGGAAATGAATGCCGGATCTTTATTCGTTTTTCGACCGTAGGCGGAGAAAAGGGCAGTGCTGATACAGAAAGAGATCCGCGGGGATTCGCCATTAAGTTTTATACGGAAGAAGGGAACTGGGACCTGGTAGGGAACAATACACCGGTGTTTTTTATTAAAGACCCCAAAAAGTTCAGTGATTTTATCCATACTCAGAAAAGGGATCCAAAGACCAACCTGAAAAGCCAGACCATGCAGTGGGATTTCTGGTCCCTTAATCCGGAAAGCCTTCACCAGGTGATGATCCTCTTCAGTGATCGGGGAACTCCGTACAATTACCGTCATATGAACGGTTACGGGAGTCATACGTTTTCAATGATTAATGCTAAGGATGGCCGTTTCTGGGTAAAGTTTCATGTAAAAACAGTTCAGGGTATCAAAAACTTTACAGGACCTGAAGCGGAAGCGATGAAAAGTAAAGATCCCGACTGGGCACAACGGGATCTGGTTCATACAATTGAGAAGGGAGAGTTCCCAAAATGGACCATGAAAATACAGGTCATGACGGAAGAGCAGGCAAAAACGTTCCGCTGGAATCCGTTTGACCTGACAAAAGTATGGCCACATGCTGATTATCCGCTGATGGATGTCGGAACGCTGGAACTGAATGAAATCCCGTCAAACTATTTCAGGGATGTGGAACAGTCAGCTTTTGCACCGGCTCATGTCGTTGACGGTATCGGATATTCATACGACAAGATGCTGCAGGGGCGCCTTCTCTCCTACCCCGATGCTCACCGTTACCGCCTGGGAGTGAATTATGAACAGATCCCCGTAAACCGACCGATCAATGATGTACACAATTATGAACGGGATGGATCTATGCGTGTCGACAGCAATGGTGATGATAATCCGAACTATTGGCCAAACCGGTTTGATGATATCGAAGCGGATAAACAATACAAAGAACCATCCATGAAAATGGATTCGGATGTTGCTGACTGGTATGACCGCAACGAGAACGATGATGACCATTTTACCCAGCCTGGCCTCCTGTTTCGCAATGTGATGACTAAAGAAGAGCAGCAGAATACCATCAACAACATTGTCGGAGCAATGAAGGATATTGCCGGACCGAAACGTGAGGAAATCATTCAGAATCAACTCAGCCATTTTTACAAAGCCGATAAGGAATTGGCTCTGCGTATAGCTGAAGGGTTGGGAATTATATTTAAACCATAATTAATAAACGGAAAAAATCCAAATTCATGAAAGAAAAAAGCATTGAATTATTAAACAGGGCTGTGGCTGATGAGCTCGCAGCAGTTCACCAATACATGTATTTTCATTTTCACTGTGATGACCAGGGCTATGACCTGCTTGCCGGTCTGTTCAGGAGAACGGCCATCGAAGAGATGCAGCATATCGAACTGCTTGCGGAACGAATCCTCTTCCTCGGTGGAGAAGTTGACCTGAAAGCCTCAGCTGAGGTTAAAAAAATCCATAACGTTAAGGAGATGTTGCAGATGGGTGGTGAAATGGAAACACAAAGTGTCAATGATTACAACAAATGGGCAAACGAATGTGCCCAGAATGCCGATTCAGCATCCAAGAAGATCTTTGAAACGCTGGTGGAAGATGAAGAACGCCATTTTGACCAGTATGATGTTGAAATGGAAAACCTCCAAAAGTTCGGAGATAACTACCTGGCACTTCAATCGATCGAGAGAAGCAAAAATATTTCTTTAAATAATCCAACAAATTAATAACATGTAAACTTAAAAAAAATGGAAGAAAAACAAGCAGATACCAAATGCTACGACTGGTTCTTCTGCACACGGAAACTGGATAAAGATAAAGTCATGAAAGCAGTGCTGAAAAAGTAACGGTTGACAACCCGGGAAAAAAACCGCCTTCCTCCGATCCGGAAAGGCGGTTTTTTTATTCAGTGGTAACTCGATTGTAACTCGGTGGTAATTAGATAGTAACTCAATGGTAGTTCAATGGTAATCGATAGTAACTCGGTAGTAATTCAATAGTAATTCGATTGTTTTGATACCTGACCAATTAAACGTATCAACTTATCAACGGATAACGTATTTACTTCTTTCACCGGGGAACGAGTACCGAGCACCTGTTTCCACTCACAACTCCCTTCTCATTTCTTTTTTTACCCAGTACCCTGCCTGGCAGGCATGCGAGCACCATTATTCAGCATTCTACATTCATCACTCTACATTCAGCGATCTCCTTCATCATTCATCCCTTCATCCTTCCTGCCTGCCGGCAGGCAATGCATCCGTCATCCTTAATACTTACTCAACCGCTCCATACAGATCATACTCCTCAGCCCTGGTGATTCTTACCCGGTAAAATTCACCGCTCTTCAATTCCCTGTTATTTTCTTTCATCAACACCTCATTGTCTATTTCAGGAGAATCATGCTCGGTCCTGCCAATCCAATAATTTCCTTCCTGCTTATCAATCAGTACCTTAAATAATTTCCCCGTTTTTTGACTGTTCAATTCCCTGGCAATATTCTGCTGGATTTCCATGATCCGGTTTTTCCGGGACAATTTTATTTTTTCAGGCACTTCATCGCGGTAGTGTTGATAGCCATAGGTTCCTTCTTCGTGTGAA
>CAZTES010000245.1:0-4691 GCA_964612275.1 uncultured Rikenellaceae bacterium | reverse complement strand
TAAACCTCAGTGGGGGTATCCAGTTTTCAAGTTAATATCTGTATAACCAGGCAACCAAAAATTAGCTTTACCGATTTACCAGAGGGCTTTTACCCGGAACGGAGATTAAATTGTTACTTTTGCCTGCTGTTCGATGTAATCATTCACGCAATCTATTAGTCTCTTGATTACAAAGCGGTTAGATACTATCTACGCGGATCACCCTGAATTCCTTTCTCTGGTTGATCACCTGGAACGTCATTCCCCGTCGAAAGTCAACCTAATCGGATTAAAGGGATCATCACGCAGTCTATTTTGTTCAGCATATCTGAAGAGGTCAGATAGCAGCCACCTGATCATTTTATCTGACAAAGAAGAAGCAGCTTACTTTCACAATGATCTCAATGCGTTACATTCTGATCAACCAATCTTCTTTTTCCCCTCATCATATAAGCGATCGGTTCAGTACGGAAATACCGATCCCTCCAATCTGGTGCTTCGGGCAGAAATGTTGAAGATTTTAAGTCAGGGAGAAGAAAATCTGGTAATTATAACCTATCCGGAGGCGCTCCTCGAAAAAGTAGTGGATAAAGAACTTTTCGACAGAAGCAGCATAACGGTTCGGGTTGGAGAGAGCTATCTGATTGAAGAGATTGAAGAACAAATGATTAAAGTTGGTTTTGAGCGATCTGATTTTGTTACTGAACCAGGGCAGTATTCGATTCGGGGAGGAATACTGGATGTTTTCTCCTATGCAAACGACCATCCCTTCCGGATTGATTTTTTCGGCAACGATGTGGAATCAATCCGCTCATTTCAGGTCGACAACCAACTGTCGATCGGGATCTTACAGGAGGTTTCCATTGTGCCCAATACCCATAGTCTCTTAACAAAGGAGAAGGTATCCTTCCTTGATTTTCTCCCGGAAGGTATTACCATATGGGTAGATAATCTTACCCTCATCAAAGACCGGATTAATGAGCTATTTGAGCAAACCACCATTGAACCGAACCAGGAATTGCTACAGAAAGAGGATTTGCTTATAACCGGGAACCAGCTCCTTACCAAAGTTCGTCATCAGTCGGTTATCGGTTTTGAACGGTATAACGATTTCCAACCTGATTTGACCGTTGAATTTAAGACATCCGTTCAACCGGTGTTCAATAAAAATTTCGAGATTCTTTGCAAAAACCTGCTTGAGAACTCAGAAATGGGTTATACCAACCTGATCCTTTCGGATAACGAAAGACAATTTGAACGGTTGAAAAATATTTTTCAGGATATCGATCCGACGGTTCAATTTTCTCCTGTAAACCTGGTTGTTCACCAGGGTTTTATTGAACACAATCTGAAAATATGTTGTTATACGGACCATCAGATTTTTGAACGGTACCACAAATTCAGGCTTCGTGGTAATTTTTCAAAGCGTGAAGCAATAACCATCAAGGAGTTGAACAGTTTAGCCCCGGGAGATTACGTGGTTCATTCAGATCATGGTATAGGCCAATTTGGCGGGTTGGAAAAGATTGATATTAATGGAAAATTGCAGGAAGCAGTGAAACTGGTATATAAAGATCAGGATATTCTTTTCGTGCGGTTACATGCTTTACATCGTATATCGAAATACAAGGGAAAAGAGGCAACACCCCCAAAGATTCACAAACTGGGATCCGGTGCCTGGAACAGACTCAAACTGTCTGCAAAAAGAAGGATAAAGGATATTGCACGGGAGCTGATCATGCTCTATGCAAAGCGCAAAACTGAAAAAGGGTTTGCATTTTCCCCCGATTCCTACCTTCAGAGTGAATTGGAAGCCTCGTTTCTTTATGAAGACACACCGGATCAATTATCAGCAACGGTTGCGGTAAAAGAGGGGATGGAATCTCCTTTTTCGATGGACCGGTTGGTTTGCGGAGATGTGGGTTTTGGCAAGACAGAGATTGCAATCAGGGCTGCTTTTAAAGCGGTTACGGACAGCAAACAGGTGATCGTCCTTGTTCCAACGACCATTCTTGCACTTCAGCACTATAATACATTCAGGGAACGGTTAAGGGATTTTCCTTGCACGATTGATTATATCAGTCGTTTAAAAAAACCTCCTGCACAAAAAGTTACGCTGAAGAACCTGGCTGAGGGAAAGGTTGATATTCTTATCGGCACTCACCGGCTTCTGGGGAATGATGTAGTTTATAAAGATCTGGGATTTTTGATTGTTGATGAAGAGCAGAAATTCGGAGTTGTTTCCAAGGAGAAGTTGCGTAAAATAAAACTGAACATTGACACCTTAACGTTAACGGCAACCCCTATTCCCCGGACGCTTCAGTTCTCATTGATGGGAGTCAGGGATCTATCCATAATCAATACACCACCTCCAAACCGTCACCCCATTTTTACCGAATTACATACTTTTAATGAGGATTTGATAAAAGAAGCGATTGATTATGAGGTAAGTCGTGGCGGGCAGGTTTTCTTCATTCATAACCGGGTTGAGAATATTGGGGAGATAGAGGCATTAATCAACCGCATTTCTCCTTCGGTAAAAACGGCCGTTGCCCACGGTCAGTTGGCTGGCCATAAACTGGAGAACACCATGCTGGATTTTATTGACGGGGATTATGATGTGCTTGTAGCAACCACAATCATTGAAGCCGGGCTGGATATACCCAATACCAACACCATTATCATCAACAATGCCCACCACTTTGGATTGAGTGATCTTCATCAGTTACGTGGTCGTGTTGGGCGATCAAACAAGAAGGCTTTTTGTTATCTTCTAGCTCCTCCGCTTAGGATGCTAACGCCTGAAGCCCGGCGGCGGTTGAAAGCGATTGAGGAATTTTCGGATCTGGGAAGTGGTTTTAACATTGCCATGCAGGATCTGGATATTCGCGGTGCGGGTAATTTACTGGGGGGTGAACAGAGTGGTTTCATAACCAATATCGGGTTTGAAACCTATCACAGGATTTTGGACGAAGCGGTCGGCGAGCTTAAAGAGGAGGAGTTTCGCAAATTTTTTCAACAACCGGCGAGTAAGCAACGTGCCGATGAAGCAGTAGAAAAAGAGCTTGAAAAAGTACTTTTTGTTCATGACTGCCTGATTGATACAGACCTGGAGCTCATGTTCCCTGATGATTACATCAGCAACATTTCAGAAAGGCTCAGGCTTTACAGGGATCTGGACAATTTGCGTAATGAAGATGATTTATTGAAGTATGAGCATCAGCTGGTCGACCGCTTTGGTCCGGTTCCTGAATCAGGGAAAGAGTTACTTAGTATTGTTCCTCTGCGTTGGACTGCCATTCAGTTAGGGTTTGAGAAGGTTGTAATCCGGGACAACACCATGATTTTGCATTTTGTTTCTGATCAGAGTTCACCCTATTTCCGATCTCCTGTTTTCAGTAAGATCATTCAATACATCGGAGGAAATCCTGACCGATTGAGGGTCAAGGAGGTAAAAGGGAAATTGACCCTTCGGGTTGAAGGGATTTCCGGGATTCAGGCTGCCCGGCAGGTTTTGCTGAATATCCTGTCGTATACACATCAAGGAGATACTCTTACGGGATAAAACCAGCATTTCAAAAATAATATTTATATTTTTGTTTCAGCATACTATGAATCTGGTCATCGACATTGGAAACAGTACTACCAAGCTGGCTCTTTTCAGCAATGGCAGGATCAGACAGTCGGAACAGGTTGATAATCTGACCATTTCGATATTGAATCGCATACGATCAGAGCATACCGGGATTAAACATGCGGTCCTCTCAGCTGTCAGGGTGGTTGATCCCGTCCTCCTTGATTACCTGGAGGGTGTATTTCCCCGTTTTATCCGGTTAGCTGAGAACACACCTTTACCCATCGTCAATGCCTATAAGACACCGGCTACATTAGGCATGGATCGCCTTGCTGCTGCTGTTGGAGCAAACAATATTTTTCCTGGGAAGGACGTTTTGGTTATTGATACCGGTACAGCCCTAACCTTTGATCTGGTAACTTCGGACAATCAATATCTGGGGGGCAATATCTCTCCCGGGTTGAAAATGCGGTTCAAATCATTGCATCACTTTACCGGATCTTTACCTCTTTGTATTGAAAACGATGATTTTTCAGTTATTGGAGATACCACTGAAGCGGCAATTGTTTCAGGGGTGCAGCAGGGGATGATTCTGGAAATTGATGGATTCATCGACACGATGAAAGCGATGTATAAAGAACTTGCAGTAATCCTAACCGGTGGTGATGCAATATTTTTTGAGAAAAAGTTAAAAAATAGCATCTTTGTGAACCAAAACCTGGTTCTCATCGGGTTAAATGAAATATTAAATTTCAATGTTCAACCATAGAAAAAGGTTATTTATCCCCATATTGTTGCTTGTTCCGGTATTAACCTTCGGGCAGGCAGCCATCAATTCTCCCTACTCCAGGTTCGGGTTGGGTGATCAACAGAAGATGGGGTTCACCCGGAACATTGCGATGGGAGGGATTTCACTGGGAATGCGAGATCCGGGATTCATCGATTTTCAAAATCCTGCCTCATTGAGTTCCCGCGATAGTTTATCTTTCCTGTTTGAATTTGGGATGGTCGGAAAGCAATCTGAGCTATCGACGAGCGGGGAATCAGCTGAAAGCAAAGACATCAGTTTTAAAAACCTGTCCATTGCATTTCCCATTACCAGATGGCTTGGGGCAGCTGCAGGAATTGTTCCCTATTC
>CAZTES010000244.1:3193-4693 GCA_964612275.1 uncultured Rikenellaceae bacterium | reverse complement strand
GTAAAAGGAAAGTAAAATGAAAAAGATAATTAAATATCTATTTGCATTGTTAGGAATGGTTTTCTTTATGGCTGCATGTGAGGTTAACGATCCTGTACTATGGACCAAGGGGGTCACAGGCTTTGAGGAATCCCATATCCTTGTCTATTTCGAAAAAGAAGATGCCCTGGACAGAACACAATCCATTGAAGTAATGTTGATTGGGAAACAACAAAAGAATCCGATTGACCTTACTATAAGTATTGATGAATCCTCTACGGCAAATGTTTCCCAGTATGATCTATCCGGAACTACCATAACAATCCCTGCTAATAGTAGCTATGGTGAGATTGAAATTGATTGCTATAGGGATGAGTTCGTTCCAGGTGAGGTTCAAACGGTTGTTCTGAATTTATCAGGCGAAAGTGTTGGACCAGAGTTCCAGACAGTTACGGTTACTATTGAGAAGGAACTTTTCTGTCCGATCACCGAGGCTTCAAACTTTATAGGTGACTATATCTGTACAGAAGTTGGTTATATGGATTACCCATGCACCTTTACACTCGATGGAGTCGATCCTTTAAAGATCTGGAATGATAATTTCTACGACTGGGGCGCAGATCCGCTGTATTATATTCTTTCAGGAGATTTGGATCAGACCATCACTGTACCAGCCCAGACAATCACTTATGGTGGCGGTTATATTGATACCTGTACAGGCTCCGGTTATTATGACGGATGCAAAGGCACATTCCATGTTGAGTATAGTTTTGACGGTGGAACAGTAATTCACGATTTCAATCCTGCAACTGGTAAAAGTTCTATTGTCCATCTTAAAAAAGGGAAATAGGATTTTTACAGGATAATGTTATCTTAAAAAAACCTCCGGATTTTCCGGAGGTTTTTTTATTTGACACTATGTCTGCTATCAATAATAACCCCATTAGGGTGATCAGTCTTTAGACCGGAAGAATCCATACCTTCAATCAGCTGTATGTTTTATAACCTAACTAATGATGTAATAAAATCATTTTCCCCGGCCAAAAAGATTTCTATCTTCGGAATACCATTTTCACAAAAACCATGACCAATGCATAAAGTACTTGTACTGGGAGCGGGAAGGGTAGCCGGGCCACTAGTCAACTACCTGCTGAACAGAAAGGTATTCGTAACCCTGGCTGACCAGGACAAAGAGCGGGCTGATGCCCTGATCAGCAATCACTCCAACGGAGCCTCTGTTGCCTGGCATGGAGAGGATCAGGAAACCCTGGGAAGGCTCATTTCAGAACATCATCTGACCGTCAGTTTTCTTCCGTACATGTACCATGTTGATGTCGCCAGGCAATGCATCGAGGCAGGCAGGAACATGGTAACCAGCTCCTATGTTAAACCGGAGATGAAAGCCCTGGATGCGGCTGCCAGTAAAGCCGGGATAACCATCCTGAATGAGATCGGGCTCGATCCGGGTATCGATCACATGTCAGCCATCAAAATCATTGATCAGATCCATGCAAAAGGAGG
>CAZTES010000244.1:0-3093 GCA_964612275.1 uncultured Rikenellaceae bacterium | reverse complement strand
GTATCGATCACATGTCAGCCATCAAAATCATTGATCAGATCCATGCAAAAGGAGGAACGGTCGAAGAATTTTATTCTCTCTGTGGTGCACTTCCGGCACCGGAGTCAGCCGATAACCCGTTCAAATACAAATTCTCCTGGAGCCCCAGGGGAGTATTGATGGCTGGTAACAGTGATGCAACCTACCTCAAAAACGGGGAGATGATCCACATTCCCGGGAAAGATCTGTTCAAGCACGTCACACACCTGGAATTCCCGGGTATTGGTGAAATGGAAGTCTATCCAAACCGCGACTCAACACAATACATCGATATCTACAAGATCCCCGATGTAAAAACAATGTTGCGGGGAACGATCCGTCATCCGGGCTGGTGTGAGTCGCAGGATGCTTTGAAAAGCCTCGGTATGTTATCGTGTAACCGGATGAATATGGAAAAGATGACCCTGGCACAGTTCACCGGGTCATTCATTGGTCAGCCCGGCGGAGAAAATATCAGGGAGAAGGTAGCAAATTACCTCCACCTCAATCCCGATTCCACCCCAATCAAAGCCATGGAATGGCTGGGGCTCTTTTCCAATGAACCGCTGAGCCGTATAAAAGATACTCCCTTCGAAGTGATTGCCGACCGAATGATCGAAAAGATGGAACTCACACCGGATGACCGGGATATGGTGCTCCTGCAACATATCTTTAAAGCAACCTATCCGGATGGGCAACAGGAGATGATAAAATCACGAATGGTCGATTATGGAAACCTGAAGACCGGAACCTCCATTGCCAGAACGGTTGCTCTCCCTGCCGCCATTGGCGTGATGATGCTACTCGAAGGAAAAATCTCTGCCAGGGGAGTACAACGACCGGTTATCCCGGAAATCTACCTGCCCGTTTTGCACAATCTCACCAACTTTGATATTGAACTGGTGGAAGAACATGGACTGCCCTATGATGGGAAGGTGTTTGCACGAAACCTATGAACTTTACCTAAAAGTTAATAAATCATAGAAAGCAGACACCATAGGAACAATTTCGAATGTTGAATTTCGAATTGCGGACCCGCCCTGACTAACACAGTTACCTTTGGATTTCTAATTTCGAACCGGTCCTGACCAACTCCGAAGGAGTTGAGTCCCAATAGCCCCGGGCGGAGCCCGGGGTTGTAGATGATTCAACACACAGGTCCAATTGCCAGGATATTACTCACCGCTCTACAGCGGGTTCGTGAGCTCGCCCGCCTGCCGGTCGGGCAGGCTTCGCTCGGTTCAAAGGAAAATCATTTCATGGACCGAATTCCACCAGACGATCAATAAGAAGATAGTAAACAATAATAACTTCTGCTAACTCCATAACATGATGGGAAAGCAAGGCATTCTTTGCTTAATCACCCAGGACCAAGGAACCAGAACCGAGGACCTAATACCTCCATCGAAACTGGCCGGGTGCCTTAGCTCGGGCAACTAGTTCTTATCCAGTAGTGATACGATGACTTTCCACAATTCAAAAGGCCCTCTCTTAGTCATCGTATCACTGTGTCTTACTAGGAAATCCGGTCTGATCGATAAACAAATATGCAAAACCATATCCGTCAGACCCGGAATGGGTCAGACGGTTCCGTGAAAGCCGGTCTGACCGATAAACAAATACGCAAAACCATATCCGTCAGACCCGGAATGGGTCAGACGGTTCCGTGAAAGCCAGTCTGACCGATAACCTATTGACTTTTACAGATGGATGCCTATGGCATAACGATTAACTGCTACTCCTCCTTTGTCTCAGCCTCCGCCTCAACCTATTTTTTGGAATACTCCTGGAGGACCAATCCCTCCCCTCAAAACCCCATATAAAATTCCCTCGTCAGCTCCCTGTACTCATCACTATAAACATGTCTGCCGGAGGTTTCTATGACAATTGTTCTTTCCTCAACCGGTTTGTCTTTCCATTCAAACTGCATCAGCACTCTCTTCACCTCCTTGCCCGGCAGGGGTTTTACATGAAGCTTCCGCGTACAAAACAAATTCCCGGCGGCGGCTCTATCCTGGAATACACAAGCTTCTGTTGCCGGTAGTATGATGCTGAACCTTCCCTTCTTATCCAGCAACCGGTGAATACCATTCATCAACTCCTCCCTCGTAAAATAAACCGTATGCCTTGACATTGTTTTTTTAGCATCGGGATTAATCTTTGAATCAACAAAATATGGCGGATTCGAGACAATGCAATCGTATTTCACTCCGATGTTCTTCCCGGGTAAAGATCCGGAGGGAAACTCCTGTAACCGTTCATTATAAAGCCGGATTCGTTTGTGCCAGGGACTGTTCCGGATGTTCTCACCAGCCTGGCGACATGAATCCGTTTCCGGTTCGATGGCATCAATCAATGCTTCCGATCGCTGGGCAAGCATCAGGGCGATTAATCCGGTTCCTGTGCCTATATCCAATACCCGTTTGATACAGGAAACATCAGTCCATGCCCCGAGTAAAACGCCATCTGTGCCAACTTTCATAGCACACCGGTCCTGGCGGATGGTGAATTGTTTGAAGTTAAAGTAAGGATTGGACATTAGCAGTCAATCGGTTTCCATCTATGGTGTCAAAGGTAAATATTTAAAAATATACCCCTCCGGGATCTATGAAACATTGTAGGATAGGACATAAATGGCTCCGAAGGAGTCAAATGTTGGTAGCCAGGAGCGTCAGCCCCTGGTTGAAAGATCCGTATAAAAACGGGCCCCGTGAAATAAGCTTTATTATTTATGCTCCTCCAAATAGAATGATCTATTTCACGGGGCGGGCCAACTGGGATAATAAACAACAGGAAAATGTTACATGGACCGAAGTTCTGCCAGGCGTTCATAGAAATTTAATTCACCCATCAGGGGGAATGATTTCAATTCTAATCCAGGGTTAATATGACACGTAAATGCTATTCGAAATATATTATGTTCTAACCCGGTATCCTCAAAACCCCTCAACGCGTCAGACGGTATTGTTAAACCCGGTCTGACCGCTAAACGCAAACTATACATCAGGGATTAATGAACTTACCATCGCGCATGGTAAGCATCCGGTCGGCCATATTCGCCAGCTCTTTGTCATG
>CAZTES010000243.1:0-4762 GCA_964612275.1 uncultured Rikenellaceae bacterium | reverse complement strand
TTAACCTGTATCGCATCGATTCTCCCGAAGGAGGAAAGAAAAGATATTATGCATGGAATCCAACGGGGAAGGTTGATTTTCATCGTCCCTGGAAATTCGGGATACTGCGGTTTGACTGATGATACTGATGATTTACAGGGGTAGAAATTATATCTTCACCCCTGGGGATTGAGGTGATGTGAAATTTTAAATCCCCCTTGATCCCTCCTTTTCCCATACGGAAGGCTGAACTTCGGGACTCAGCTAATTGGCACCTTTGTATAATATTAAACTAAAATTGTTGAGTATCTGAAAGAGTTGTATTGAGAAAACCATTGATGATATTGCACAAAATCCCGAAGGGATGGCATACATGTAGAAATTTTAAGCTAAAAGAACCAATAAGCCCTGAAGGGGCGACATATTAATTCTTTTATTAAACGAACATCATACATTATGGCTGGTACCTTTTCAAAGCTTTATGCGCATGTTGTTTTCTCTGTCAGGAACAGACAGAAACTGCTCAGAAAATCATTCCAACCTGAACTCTACAAATACATTGCTGGGATTGTGGAGAACAAAGGACAAAAACTTATCAGAATTAATGGTACTGATGATCATTTACATCTATTGATCAGCTATAATCCAATAATTGCCGTATCTGACCTTGTCAGGGATATTAAAGCTAACTCCTCCAAATTAATTAATGAGAGGAAATTGGTACCGGGTCGTTTCGAATGGCAGGAAGGGTATAGTATTTTTTCATGTGATTACAGAAATCTGGATGGGATTACCAGTTATATTGAGCAACAGGAGGAACATCATCGCAAGAGAACATTCCGGGAAGAATATATAGATTTCTTGAAATCATATGATATTGATTACAATGAGAAATATGTTTATGGGTAGTTATATGTCGCCCCTTCAGGGCTCAATATATTTGCAATGTTTGATTTCTACTATATATCGTCCCTTCGGGACTTAAAATGTTTGCGTTGCTTTATTTCTACTGCATATCGCCCCTGCTTAAATCGCAGGCAGGCTTTAGGAAATGGGGACGACGGGAGATTAGCAACTTGAATTAATTTTCGAACTACAATAATTTGAAAATCATAACATCATGAAAAGTATACGGTCATTATCACCAATCTTAGTTGTTTCAGGGATACTATTTTCCCTTTATTCCTGCCAATCCAAGGTTACCTGGGAAATGGCATCAAACCCGATCAATACCCGGTGGGTTCAGGATGTTGACCCTGATAATCCTCATCCCGAATACCCTCGACCAATGATGGTGCGGGATGAATGGAAAAGCCTGAATGGATTATGGGACTATGCCATAACATCCATTGACCAGGATGTCCCTGAAGAATGGGAAGGGAAGATCCTGGTTCCCTTCCCTGTTGAGTCAGCCCTTTCTGGTGTAAAAAGAAGGGTTGGCAAAGACAGCCTCCTCTGGTATTACACCCGGTTTGCTGTACCCGAGACATGGAAAGAGAGGAGAGTCCTGCTCCATTTTGAAGCTGTCGACTGGGAAACGAAGGTATGGATAAACGATCAGCTGGCAGGCGAACACAAGGGGGGGTACGACCCCTTTGGCTTTGACATTACGGAACAGATCAATGATGCGAAGGAACAGGTCATGCTGGTATCTGTATTTGATCCTACAAGCGATGGCACACAACCCAGGGGAAAACAGGTAAATGATCCACACGGTATCTGGTACACACCGGTAACGGGTATCTGGCAAACCGTCTGGATTGAGCCGGTTTCGGAGGAATACATTACCGAAATATATACCACTACCGATATTGATAGCAGCACGGTTAAAATCACGGTAAAATCTGACCGGTATCAATCCGGATCTAATGTTGCAATAGCCGTCCTGGATGAAAATCAGGAAATTGCAGCCGGGGAGGGTCGTACTGGAAATCCCATTACTATATCACTGGAAAATCCACAGCTTTGGACTCCGGAATCCCCTTTTCTCTATAATCTCAAAATAACGCTCCTGAAGGATGGGGCAGCCATGGATGAAGCTGCCAGCTATTTTGGCATGCGGAAAATAAGCCTTGGAAAGGATGAATCGGGTTTTACTCGCATGCTCCTGAACAATGAATTTGTATTCCAGAACGGTCCGCTGGACCAGGGATTCTGGCCGGATGGCATTTACACTGCTCCTACCGATGAAGCACTCAGGCATGATATCGAGATCACAAAGCAACTGGGATTCAATATACTCAGGAAACACGTGAAGGTTGAACCCAGGAGGTTTTATACCTGGTGTGATAAACTGGGTATCCTGGTCTGGCAGGATATGCCAAGCGGGGACAGGTATATAGGAGGTAGAGATCCTGACCTGGTCAGAACCCCCGAATCGGCCGTACAGTTTGAGCAGGAACTGGATCGGATGATCCTGACCAAATTCAATCATCCCTCCATCATCATTTGGGTACCGTTCAATGAGGGATGGGGACAATTCAATACGGAAGGGATCGTGAACCGGATAAAGGGGCTTGACCCGACAAGGCTGGTCAACAGCGCAAGTGGCTGGACAGACCGTGGTGTCGGTGATATTCTGGATATCCATCACTATCCTGAGCCAAGGATGCCGGAACCGGTAGAAGAGAGAGCCATCGTCCTGGGTGAATTCGGTGGGCTGGGGCTGGCCATTGAGGGACATACATGGATTGAAGAGACCTGGGGTTACAGGAATATGTCGGACAGACAGGACCTGATGAACCGGTATGAACAATTTTATACCCGCGTGTATGACTTCATGGATAAAGGACTCAGTGCATCCATATATACACAGATCACCGATGTTGAGACGGAAACGAATGGGCTGTTAACCTATGACCGGGAAATCGTTAAGCTGAACACAGAAGATGCTTTCAGGATCAATACAAACAACTTTGTTCCTGCTCCTGAAATCGAGCCACCGAAGGGATGGTTCAATGAAAATGATACGGTGAAGATATCCCGGGTAAACGATTGCATCATTCGCTATACTACCGATGGTTCCGATCCGGTCGACACCTCTCCGGAATATAAAGAGCCACTAACACTCACTGAAGACATCACCCTTAAAGCACGGTCATTTTCAGAAGATATGAGCAGCAGAATCATTGAAGCGTTTTTTAAAAAGACAGACATTATCCGGCCGGTTTATTCCAACCGGTATGCTGAACGGTACAGTGCGGGAGGTGATTTCGGGCTGCTCGACGGGGTCAGGGGGACAACGGATCAGCGTGATGGCCATTGGCAGGGGTTCGAAGGAACGGATGTAAAAATAACCTTCGACCTGGGCGAAAGCCGGAATATCTCCGAAATTACTATCGGCTGTCTTGAATCGACCAGGCGGTGGATATTCCTTCCGGAAAAGATAACTATTGAAGTTTCCAATAATGGTGATGAATACCGTGAATGTGGTGATCTGGTACAAGAGATACCGGAAGAACACCGCGAAGCATCAACCCGGGATCTTGTGGTTGATTTCTATGCAACCTCTGCACGGTATGTCCGCCTGCAGGTAACAGGCATAAAGGAATGTCCTGAATGGCATGAAGGAGCCGGGAGAAAAACATGGTGTTTCCTGGATGAAATCACTTTCCGGTAAAACTGACAGGAAAGGAGAAATCTATTTGACGACTTTCGTATTACCATGACCGGCAATGCATAGCCAGGTTCCATTTTTTCTTAACCATACGTTGGTCCAGAGGCCTGAATATTCAACCAGGGTATTGTCCTCATCCATACCGGCCTCTTTGGAGGTTCCGGTCACCACGGCAACGTTGCCATCGAAAAAGAAGACCTTCATGTTATCCACCTCTACCGACTGAATGTTTCTTTTATTCCGTATAAAGCCATCAATGTATTCCTCTCTGGTCAGTACTTCTCCCTCTTCGGTATGATAAACAATATCCTCCGATAAAATTTGTCCCAGCATTGCTATATCCTGTGTAATGACGGCCTGGCTCCAATCCTTTTCCATCTGTATCAACACGGAATCCTGTCCTTCTGTTGATAGTTGATCCGTCATTTGTTGTTCACCGGATCCCTGGCAACCCATGAGAAAGTAACCGGATAATATCAGAAAAAATGGATAGAGATAATTCTTCATTTTACGTTCCTCCTAAATTTATGAAAGCAAATTTATTAATTATGATCAATTATTAACTCTCTGCAATGAAAGATTTTAAAAAAATTAATCATTCATAACTTAGAAAGCATCTTTTTCCTTCACCGGTGACTTCTACCGGAATCCCGAAAGATGCAGCCATTCTGTTCCTTCCTCCATTCGAGGGGTACAACGATTCCATCAGTGCATGGTGCAGGCAGATGGGGATCACCCTGGTAAACTTTACACCCGGCACCATTGCCAACCACGACTAGACCATTCCCGAACCAGGGAGCCTTTATTTCAGTTCCGATTCAATTTTTAAAAACATCCTGGCATACGAAGAATCCAACAAGTTGAAAGGATTCATATTGCTGCTTCACCTTGGCACCGATCAGCACCGGACTGATAAATTTTATTTCTTACTGGACAGCCTGGTCATTGAATTGGAGTCCAGGGGGTATCATTTCCCCCTCCTGAGCGATCTGGCGAAATTTCCGGATTGAACAATAAATAGTAATAAATCCCAAGGCAAGCCCTGGGGAATTAAACCATATCTTCTTGTCCGCCGAAGCGGAACGCGAAGGAGGATTAAATCAGCACATTATCCGTTTACAAACGACTACAAACGTTTAATCACCGACTAATTGGTTTTTAATGATT
>CAZTES010000242.1:0-4787 GCA_964612275.1 uncultured Rikenellaceae bacterium | reverse complement strand
AAGCGCCATAGACCAAGCTAATCCCCCCCTGGATGATGATCCGCAGGTTCTCCTTCCGATCCATCGGATAATACCGGTTCAGCAGCAGGATGATCATTCTGAGTCCCTCCATCAGCAGGTAGGTAAGAATGATTATCAGGAGTGCCTCATAACTGAAGAAATTCTCGGTAATCTGGTAAAGGCTGTTAAACAGGGTCAGAATAAAAAGGTAGACCATGATCCCATATACCGGGGGGACCAACAGTCTGAATAACGGATTATGAATAAATAATTTACCCTTCATTAAATTGATTGATTACCGGTAGTCTGACGGTGAAATAATCATCCTTTTCAATGGTCATTTCTTTGGATGAGTAGAATTGAAACCGCTTTTTAATGTTTTCCAATCCTATTTTCAGCGATGCAGCCCCGGATGGATTTCGTACCAGGTTATTTTTTACGGTGATAAAGAATGGCTTTCCGATATAATTGTTTCTTACGGTTATATAATCCTCCTGTTCCTGAAGGATCTCAACATGCAGCGGAACATCTTCTGAAATGGTATTGTGTTTGATCGCATTTTCAACCAGCATCTGCAGGCTGAGTGGTGGAATCCACGTGTCCATGACCTCTTTTCTCAAATCGTGGGAAAATTGATAGGCATTTTCGAACCTGACCCGGAGCAGGAAGTTATAGGCGTCCAGGAATTCTATTTCATCTTTCAACTTCACCAGGTTCGATTCCTTATTGGCAAACACGTATTGATAGGTTTGAGCCAATCTTCGAATGAACTCTTCGGTAAGCCGTATGTCCCTGAAGACCAATGAAGAGATAGTATTCAACGAATTGAACAAATAGTGAGGTGTCAGCTGGCTCCGGAGGGCATCAAACTGCAACCTGAGCTGATCCCTTTTCAACCGGACTGATTCAATCTGCACTACGGTATATTGATGATAAGAATAGAGCAGAAAATCGCCCACGGTATAAATGAACGTAATGAAAAAAGCAAGAATGCTTAACTTCAAAACGCCATCGGGATAGTTTGCAGAGAGTTCCCTTATGGAAGGGATGAGTTGCGCCATGGAGCTGATGAGGTAAATCAACAATAATCCAAAGGGGATGGTGATCAGATTATTAAAGAGCAAACCCAACAGGAATCGTTTCAACATGCTTTCCTTCCAGGGCAGGATTTTATGAAGCCATGTACTGCAAAGGACGAGCAGTAGACCAATTACATTTACGACAAAGACGCTTAAAACCGAATAACCTGCCACCTCATCATAATCGGGCAAGGTTCCGGTTTCGCTATAGATCAGGTAGGCAAAAAACAGAAAAGCTAGTGGAGTACTGATTAATATGCTTCTTACGTACCTGATCATGGCGCGAATGAATAAATAAAACCGGAAGAACAAATTTACTTAAATCCGCAGAATCAGTAAAATCTTCCGGTAAATATAATAAGAAAGGGTTGTTGTTACTTGTTATATATTTTGTCCATTACCCTTCTGTACTCACTATCTGAAGAGATTGACCGGGCAGTTTCAAAGTAAGCATTTTTTATCATCTCATTATCCAGATCTGCTTTTTCGGCAAGTTTCACAAGGACTGTGGCTTTTTCCGTGTTTGAGGAGATCCTGGTTGCACTCTCCAGGATCAGTATTTGTGTCGGGATTTCCAGGTCGATGTTACCGATCAGGTCACTCAAGACATGCCCGTGCTCTGTGCTGCTATTGATCGTGTTGAGTGATTCAAAGAAAGCAGTCATCACCTTTTCATCCTGTTCACCCAGCCACTGGATTGAAGTGCGCAAAACCGAGCCCTTTTCGCTATTTGAATCGATATTCTTTGTGGTAATGAAAACTCCGACCAGGCAGGCTTTGTTCTGAGGTTGAGCATTTAACAGGTTCCGCAATACACGTCCTTTTTCCGAACTACTTGAGATGCTGTTCACCACGCCGAAATACCCCAGGATAATCTCTTTATCGGTCAGGCGGATATCGTTCATACTGCGCAGGACAGATCCTTTTTCGGTTGCTGAGCTGACCTGTTTCAGGTTGTCGAACATGACCACCAGGACATCTTCTTCCAGGTCCTGATTCCCGATCAGCTTTCTCAGAGCGCTTCCGATTTCTGAACTGCTTGACATGCTTTTAATCACCCCAAAGTAGGCATCTGTCATGTTCGGATAATCAAAATTCAGGGGTTCAATGGATCGCAATACCGATCCCTTTTCACTGTTGGACGTCATCCTGGTGGCGGCATAAAGTGCTGAGACATATTGCTGGTCAGTCAGATCATGGTTTCTCATTGCATTTCGCAAAATGCTTCCAATTTCGCTGTTTGAGGAGAGTTTTGAAACTCCTTTGAAGTAGGCTGCAGCGACCCGGTCATCATTCAAAAAGCGGTTACTGAATTTCCTGTATATACTCCCCCTTTCACTATTTGAGCTTATGGAGTTTGCTATCTCGAGGGCGATCTTGCTTAGTTCTTCGTTCGACAACTCCCCCATCGTTAAAAGAACCTGAAAATAGATTCCCTTAACATGATTGCTTCTGATCTGATCGATCTCCTCCAGGACACGAGTGGTACCACCTCCGGCATACATTCTCCTGGCTCTCCCCTCGGCATCAATCCCGGTCATTCGGATTACATCCAGCAATACATCCTCAAGCCATTCTTTTCCAGCGGGTTCAAACGGAATCTCATTTCTGCCTTGAAAGTATTCATACTGTAACCTCCCCCGCAAATCACTATCAATTTTTATTGCCCTTCGGTTGCCGAATGTTATCTTCGTAATAGACAGATAGCCTCCCGGAGAGATGCTCTCAATGGATCTGTCATCATCAGCAACCCGAATCTTACCCCTGTATTTAAAAGCATAGGTTGACACACCGTCGGTTGCTTTAAAGCTATGAACTCCGTTGAGGTTTAATGATGAAATGACAGTAGTATCCTGTTGGAGCAACAGGGCATTGCCTTTTGCCCCGACGGTTGTTACTGGAGCAAGAGTAAGCAATGCAAGAATGATCACTATTATTCCTGCTCCTTTTCCTGTTTTCATGGTAGTTTTTGTTTGATGAACGCGTACAATACAGTTTCACAGGAACAAAAATCGGTCAATTTATACAAGAAAAAAAACAAAAATGCATGAACCGTCAGATTCATGCACTCAATTGTAAGATAGATGTATTAGAGCAGGATTCAGTCAAGCAGTTCGGATAATTTTGCCCGAAGGTCATCTCCCCGAAGGTTTTTACCAATGATAACACCTTCCCTGTCAAGAAGGAAGTTAGCGGGGATTCCCCTGACAGCATACAGTTTGGCCGGTTCACAATCCCAGAATTTAAGATCAGATACGTGTGTCCAGGTCAACTGATCATCTTCGATTGCTTGCAACCATTCATCCCTGGCATCCGGCCGGTCAAGCGAAACACCCAGCACATCAAAACCCTTCTCATGATAGTCCTTCCAGGCAGCGACCACATTTGGATTCTCTGTTCTGCATGGGCCACACCAGGATGCCCAGAAGTCAATCAATAAAACCTTACCGGCCAGAGAGGAGAGGGTAACCGGATTGCCTTCGGGATCATTCAGGGTGAAGTCAGGTGCCGGTTTTCCTATGGCGACGGTTTTGAGGGTCTCTGCATGCTCTCTCAGTTCACCGATAATGGGTACAACACTCAGTGATTCATCAAATGCATCGAGGTAGGATTCCAGTTCTTCTCCCTCCATGTAATAAACCAGTCCCCTCAGAATCATTGGCGCAATGAATGACGATGTATTCTCTTTCACATAGGTCATTTGGAACTCCTTGATATTTTCATAGAACTCATCCATAGCGGATTCAATCTCCCTGACTGCTTCCTGATCACCTGCTTCCCTGGCCTGGTTCATTTTATCATACAGTGGTCTAATGTACTCGTACATCTTGTTCATCTCTTCCTGATAAGCGATATACTCATCCTGGGTGGCAGAACCGCTGATCTCTGCCCTGTAAAGCGTATCGGTATGTCCTGTAACGGTTAGTTCTGAGTTCTCGAGAAACAATCCGAGTTTCCCTCGTTTTCTCTCCATGCTCAGGTACCACATTTCCGGAAATTCAACCATACCATTTAATATAAAACTTCCGTCAACCAGATCAGCTGAATCCTTAATAATCCATTCTCCGTCCTCTCTCTTTTCAAGAAGAATTTTTCCATCAGCATCTCCCTCCAGTGTCCCCGTAATTGTATAGCGAGGTTCAGTAGTACATGATATGGCTAATAGTACGGAAGCAACAGCAAAAAATAATTTTCTCATCCCTGGAATTTTTAAGTGAATAATAAAGCCGGCAAAAATATAAAATAACCCGGTAAAAATGAAATCTGGGAGAAATTTTGGTGATTGCTATGCTTTTTAACGCTTATAGGCATCGAACAGATCGTTCGCTGCCGAAAAGGGACTGATGTTTCTCTTCAGGACATTCTCCTCGTAGCTGGAAAGGATATCCCGTATTTTCTCGTGGTTATAGAAATCATGTTTCAACCGTTCATCGATGGTTTCATACATCCAGTATTTTGCCTGTTCCTGGCGTTTGGTCTGGAAATATCCGTTCTTTCTGGTAAGGTTACAATACTCATGGATGGTATTGAGAATTTCGGGAATGCCTTCGTGTGTCAGGGCGGAGCAGGTCAATACTTTGGGAGACCAATCAGAGGAAGCAGGTGGGAACAGATGGAGGGCATTCTGGTAGTCTCTTTTTGCCCCTTCAGCTAATTTCTTATTTGTTCCATCGGCTTTTGTAATCGCAATGGCGTCTGCCATTTCCA
>CAZTES010000241.1:0-4810 GCA_964612275.1 uncultured Rikenellaceae bacterium | reverse complement strand
GTTTCTGGCTGAACCGGGCTGAGAGCCAGAAAACCATTGTCTATGAAAAAATTGATCTGATCAAACCGGAAAACAGGGAGCTGTTGATCAAGGATCTGGAAGAGAGAACCGGTTTAAAAATCCTGAGAATTGAAGTGGGAAGGATTGATTTTTTACGGGATACTGCACGCATCCGGATATACTATCAGACAAACGTCAACCAGGGGCATTTCGAAGATTTTGATGGAGGAGATAATGATTTCTGAGGCGGTTGTACTACGGTTGTAAAGGAATCCCCGGAGGTTTGCCTGCCCTGCCTGCCGGGTAAATTTAGATGCTTAAAACGAATTTCGCAGGAAGGAACTGGGATACAATCTACCTTCAGATAATGATTTTACCCGTTGTGCTATTAAAACATTTATGTAACTGATTTGGTGTGGATTTGGTGTTTTAGTGTTTTTTGCCAAAGGCATCCTTTTGGGGGTGGCACAACTCATAACTCACCACTCATAACTCATCATTCGTTACTCCCTCACTTTCCTGACCACATCAATCACTGTTCCGTCGACCCATTTGATTGCAGCAATGATCTGGTCCTCAACCTCTGCCTTTTCCGGTTTACCGCAGATGGTTACCGCTTCCTTCTTCAATTCCTCAATGGAGCGGATGGGCAGATCCGTTCCCTCTGCTTTAGCTATCAGATCTTTGCGCCCCGGATTAATGGCAATCCCTCTCTCGGTAACAATCACATCAATCAGTTCTCCCGGTCCGCATAAGGTTGTTACCTCATCAACAATAACCGGGATCCTGTCCCGGAACAGTGGCACGGGGATGATGACCGTTTTGGAGAAGAGGCAGTTCTGCCATCCACCAATCCCGTGAAGCAAATACCCGTCGGAATGGGTAACCACATTGGCGTTGAAATGCACATCGATTTCCGTTGCCCCCAGGATAACGACATCCACCATACCTGCAAAATTTCCCTTTCCGTGGTAATTATAGGATGTAAAAGGACTGCTCCAGACATGGTTTGGATTTTCAACAAGCGATTGAACACCGTCCAGATCAAAGGTTTGTCCATCAATCAGGTATTCAACCAGTCCCTCCTTCAGCATGGAGACCAGGTATTTGTTGCTTCCTCCGCGGGCAAACCGTGCTTTTATCCCCTTTTTCTTCATGATCTCGCGAAAAAATTCTCCCACAGCCAGGGAGGTTCCTCCTGCTCCTGACTGAAAGGAGAACCCGTCATGGATGATCCCCGTAACATCACAAAACCGGGCAGTTAACTCGGCAAGGAGCAGTCTGTCAGGACTTTTTGTTATCCGGGTTGTACCCGAGATGATCTTTTCCGGTTCACCCAGCTTTTCGATCTCAACAGTGAAGTCAACATAATTCCCCTGTATTTGCCAGGGGATACAGGGAAAGGGTACCATGTTGTCGGTGACCACGATAACTTTATCTGCATACTGTGAGTCAGCCAGGGCAAAACCCAGCAAACCGGTTGCCGAACTACCGAATAATCCGTTTGCATTACCAAAGGGATCAGTACAGGCAGCACCGATGACCGCAATATCGATCTTCACCTCTCCATCCTGTATAGCTTGATACCGTCCCCCGTGCGACCGCAAGACGCCAACCCCTTTCATCTTCCCCTCCGAGGCAAACTTTCCCAACGGTCCGTTCATGCTGCCTTCGATGTGATGGATGGTCCCATCTTCAAGATACCGGATCAGGTGTTCATGGCAGGGAAAGGAGGCCGATGGAAACCATACCAGGTCTTTCACTCCCAGCTCGCTTGCTATATCAAATATGAGGTTGGCGAGCTTATCCCCATCCCTGAAGTGATGGTGGGTAGAGATGGTCATGCCATCACGCAACCCGGCTTTTTGCAACGCCTTTTTCAGCGATCCGACCTGCTTGTTTCCATCCTTCGGATAAAACGCACAGGTTGTTATCCGCGGACCATGCTTCGTGCCTTCCGGCTTGTGCCTGCCAACCCCTTTGTACGGAATTACCGGCTGATCATTGACCATCTCCGGAACCCAGCGGCCGGCTGCATTCTTTACCATTTTGTTTTCGGACATATAGTTTAGTTTTCGGTTCCTGGTTCCTGGTTCTCAGTTTTTTTAATTAACGATTGGTGTATTGCGGTCCATGGAATGTTTTCCCATCAAATAATATATCAGTTGGACCGGTTGTATTTGTGCACACCAACCCCGGGCTCCGCCCAGGGTTATTGGTATTCAACTCCCCTGGAGTTGTTAACCCATTTCTTCCCTCAGCCCATTCCTATTTTCGCTGCGTACTGCATACTTCGTACTTTATACTGCATACTTATACTTCTCTTCATCTCCTTTGTCCTCCGTAGCTTTCTTTCAACTCCGAAGCTTTAGCGGAGCAACAAGGTTATGGCTGCCAATGATTGGCGGAGAAGGCGGAATCCCTCAATCATTTTTTCTTTCCCTCTTTGCCATCATTCGTCAGACCAACTTGCAATCCCACAATCCATCGCTTAGTGGTCAGACGAAGTTCATCCTTCTCTCCTGCTCACATTCATACAGTCCCTGTCTCTCCGTCTCAAAGTCACTCCCTCTCATTGTCTCATCGTCTCACTACTCACTTCTCATCATTCATCCACAGTGAAATATGCTCCTACGTAGCATTTCACATAGCAGGCATTCATCTTTCATCCTTCCTGCCTGCCGGCAGGCATGGCATCCTTCATCCTTCATCTCTCTCCTCTCTCCAATCCTCACTCAACAATCCAAAACTCACAGCAAGCTTGATCGTCCTTTCTGCCCGTTTCACCACCGGCGGATCAATCATTTTGGTACCCAGCGACACCACTCCCATTCCCTTTTTGTCCGCTTCGAGAAATGCATTGACTACCTCTTTTGCTTTATCGATCTCCTCCTGGTCCGGTGTAAAACCTTCATGGATCACCTTTATCTGTCGTGGATGGATCGCTCCCATTCCATCAAAGCCCAGTGATTTTGATACCCGTACCTGATCATGCAAGCCCTGCATATCGCCAACATCAGAAAATACCGAATCGATGGGTTGGATCCCGGCTGCTTTACAGGCATTGACAAGCCGGGTCCGGGCATAAAACGATTCCAACGACTCCCTGGTCCTCCTGGTACCGATATCCGCTGTATAATCCTCCAGTCCTATTGCCATGGCTACAAGGTTGTTGGAAGAGGAGGCAATTTCATAGGCTTTTTCAATTCCCAGGGCACTTTCCAGAATGGGCATAAGGAAGATCCGATTATCCTGTCGTGTCGATTTTTTTATCCTATCGATCTCCGTTTCCAGATCTCTGACCTGCTGTGCATCCTCACATTTTGGAACAAGGATCACCTGCACATTATGGGGTACAATGAATTTGAGATCCTTTAATCCTTCCGGGATCTGGTTGATCCTGACCATACGCTCCGCTCCATAAAAATTCACCTGGCGCAAAGCATTCCGCACCAGGAAGCGGGCTTCCTCCTTTTTTGATGGTGCTACAGAATCCTCCAGGTCAAGAATTATTCCGTTAGGCTTGTGGATCCCGGCATTGATCATCAGCCTGGGAGAATTGCCCGGCAGGTAAAGCCGGGAGAACCTGAAACGATCTTTTGCCGAAGCATTCCGGTTTTCCGGTATGATCTCCGGCAGAAACTCCTTTTTTGTATCAATGCATTGCTTGATGGCTGCCTCCAGCCGTGCCATGATAACAAACGGTAATGCCCCACTATCATCCATAACCAGTCGTGCATGCCGAATAGCAAAATGTCCGAACCCGTCCCTGCAAAGCTTTTCAATGGATTTGCCATACATGCTTTTTACCTTGGAGTTCAACTCAATATCAATGCCACCACTGCTTCTCAGTTCCAGAATAATGTGGCAATCAGAACGGATTCCTTCTCCGTTATTCCCGGCTTCAGCTTTTTTTTGTTGCTTCATCGTTGGAATTCAGTTTTGCTTTCTACAAATATAACAATCCTTATAACATTTATTTACTATTTTTGCCTATCCCATACAGCACCTATCATGGACACTATACAGAACTTCATTCAATTTTTGCAGTCGTGCATTACACCGGTAGCATTGATTTCGGGTATTGGATTGCTCCTGTTAACCATCACCAACCGCCTTGGAAGGACCATTGACCGGGCAAGGCAACTGGTTGCCGACCTCGACAGGGAGGGTGTCAAAAGAAAAGAAGCAAAGCAGTATGAAATAAACATACTGTATCAGCGCAGCAAATACCTGAGGAATTCGATCGGATTTATCGTGATCAGCGTCATTACAAGCAGCCTGATTATCCCGGTCCTTTTCTTCATGAACCTGTTTGAGATTGATTTGCGGATCTGGGGGTATTTTCTTTTTGTCCTCTCTATCCTCGCCATCCTCATCTCTTCCATCTATTTCTTTAAGGATGTACTGCTCTCACTGAATGCACTCAAACTGGAGGCAAAAGAGTATTTGTAGGAGTAGAATTGGAGAAATCTTCAAACGATTGTTCGATATGGTTCTCGGAGTAGCACCTGGTGCTTTTCGGTCCATGAAAGTGATTTCCCGTCGAGGAACATTGCAGTTGGACCATATTTCCGGGTGAATATCAACCCCGGGGTACGGTCACTATCGTTCCCTCACCCGGGGCTATTGATTATTATACCCCGCTGGGGTATTTCTTTAGAATGAAACAATCTGGGACAATATGGAACCATATGAAACACTTTACACTGCATACTGCGACCAAGATACTGTGGCCTGCTGCCTTTCTCCCCTTCTCTCACTTGTCCGACGAAGCTCTATGAGCGTAGTCGGAGTCACATCGCTTCTG
>CAZTES010000240.1:0-4820 GCA_964612275.1 uncultured Rikenellaceae bacterium | reverse complement strand
GATTCAACGAGTACCATTGGAATTCGGGAAGTATTATCATATTTACAACAGGGGTATCAATAAATGTGATGTATTCAAAGAGTCCGCCAATTATAAACATTTCCTTTCACTATACGATAAATATATTTCACTTATTGCTGATACATATGCCTGGGTTCTAATGAAGAATCATTTTCACTTTCTCGTCAGGATTAAGAATGAAACCGAAATACAATTTTTACCCCAGAAACTTAAAAAAACCGACACGACGACTAGACTCCGTCAGAATTTTTCAGAGCAGAAAGACCCGTCAGGGTTTTCCAAACCTGACGGCGTCTCAACCCCTAAGCGAAAACCTGTTCCTGAGAGACAGTTTGGACACCTGTTTAATGCTTATGCTAAAGCCTATAACAAAAAGTTTAACAGAACCGGAACTTTATTTGAACGATCTTTCAAACGGATTGAAATAGAGCATGAAGAATATTTTAAAATCCTTGTATATTATATTCATTCGAATCCAATACATCACGGTTTCGTAAGTGATTTAAATTTGTATACTTGGAGTTCTTACTCTGAAATAACTTCAAGTCAAAAATCTTTCTTTAACTACGATGAAGTATTAAGATGGTTTGGAGATTTCGATGGATTTATTAAATATCATTTGCAAAATCAAGAGACAACAGTTCTAAAGAAATTACAGATTGATGAAGAAAGATAGTTGAATTCTTTTAACAATTCGTTTTAGACACCGTCAGGTCATTGAGACCCTGACGGGTCTATACTTTTTCTTTTCATCCATTCCAGGCCGGGCCAGTGTGCCTGATCGATGTAAGGCTGGGGAGGTCCGGGGGTACTTCTTCCCTCTTCGATGTATTTCATCAACAGGGTCTTCAACTCCTCCACAACCTCCGGGAACTGATCGTGAAGGTTGGTTGTTTCCGCCCGATCATTTTCCATGTCATAAAGCTGGACATCCGGCATACCGGTCATATCATCCACTCCCGGCCGGGGGTAGCTCCAACCACCGGACCCGGGGCACAGGATCAGTTTCCATTTGCCCTTGCGAATAGCAAAACTTCCGTTGGCGGAGTGGTGTACGGTTGCTTCACGGATGGGATCATTCACCTCACCGGAAAAAGCAGGCAACAGGTTGTAGCTATCAACCCCGGCTTCGGGAGGCAATGCATAATCCAGGATTGCCGCACAGGTTGCCATCAGGTCGGTCAGACAGATGGTCTGGCTGCTCGTTGTTCCGGGGCTAATCTTGTCTGGCCACCTGACCAGGAAAGGCATCCGGTGTCCCCCCTCAAAAATATCCGCTTTGTGCCCCCTGAACACATAACTGGGATTGTGCCCAAACCGAGCCAACTCCTCATAATCCGCCTCGGGGGAACAACCATTATCGCTGGTTACGATAACCAGTGTTTTTCCGGTCACTCCATGCTTTTCCAATACTTGCATCACCCGCCCAACAGTCCAGTCCACCTGTACCACGAAATCACCATACGGGTTGGTTCCGGTAATGCCCTGGAATTCATCCGTGGGCAGGATGGGCGTATGGGGTGCCGGTAACGCAATATAGAGAAAAAAGGGATTCTCCTTGTTTTCAGCAAAGTGGCCCTCAATAAATTGTACTGCCTTTTCTGTCAGATGTGGCAGTACCCGATCGTGAATAAAATCATCCCCGGTGTGTCCCCACCGCCACCATCCGTATTTATCCCGGCTGACGGTAAATTTTGTCGGGATGGAAGTTGGTCGGTTGTTTTCAATATACACATAGGGTGGAATATCTAGAGAAGCGGTAATACCATAGAAATAATCAAATCCCAGTTCAATGGGCCCACCGGCAACCGGTTTGGAGAAGTCAATGCTATCCGGATGCTCATCCTGCATCTGCCATCCCAATCCCAGGTGCCACTTACCGATGCATGCTGTGGTGTACCCATAATCCTTTAACAGCGATGCCACTGTCATTCTATCCGGTTCAATGATGGGTTTATCCCAACTCCAGGTTACACCGCTTTTTAAGGTCGAACGCCAGGAATATCTTCCGGTAATGATACCATAACGGGTAGGGGTACAGAGTGCAGACCCGGAGTGAGCATCCGTGAAGGTCATACCCCCTGCAGCAATCTCATCAATTGAAGGTGTTGTCCAGGCAGCATGCTCATTCAGACAGGAAAGATCCCCATACCCCAGATCATCTGCCAGGATATAAACAATATTCGGTGGTCCAGCGGAATTGTTCAGGCCGGTCCTGCATGAACTTGCAGCAATAAGAAAAACGAAAATACAAATGATCAAAAGCATGCAGGATCGGGCACATAATGAATTTTCAGGGATCATTCTGGGGAAAAAGATCTTTTGCATGATTGGTTTTTTATGTAACACAGAGGGTTTTCTGTAATAGAAGGATCAACGGTAAGCGGAATGCTCCTAAGGTATCACCTTCCCGCGAGTTTGAAGAAATATTTTTCAATTTCTCTTTTCCCGTGGTAGGGTATTTTCACTCTGTCTTCAATATTGAGGTTCAACTTATCAAAGAGGCGGAGCAGGGAGTTCCTGCTAAAGGGTCTATAGTTTGAGCATTCCAGTTTGAGGGCTTTCAGCGTCGCCATCTCCTCTTTCCACAGTTGGTCAATTGTGACTCCCGGTTTTGGAAAGTGCTCGACCACAAAAATGGTTTTTCCCACCCGTTTGGCTTCCTTCAGTACCGATTCAGGATCATCGGCATGATGCAAAACCTCGTTCACAACAGCAATATCGAATGATTTATCATTAAACGGTAGTTTTTTCCCGTCATAAATAACAAAAGGCAATTCCTTTTCCTGTCTCATATCGGCAATATCCACGGTAACAAACTCTACTTCCGGGAATTCCTTCGCGAAGAAATGAATGGAAATGGATGAGCCGGTTCCAATATCCAGAACCGATTTGATCCCGGTCAGGTAAGAGCGTAACATCTCTGCCTGTTCGGGTAAAATTTTTAGCAGCAACTCTTTAAAATCACCGGGTTTTTCCATCAGGTTACGATTTTTGTTCCAAACTGCTTCCGGTCGAAAAAACTGGGATCGAGCAGGAAATTTTTTGCTTCAATATCGCTAAAGATCACCACATCATAATCAGTCAGGATCTTCTCATATTCACCGGGCGCAAGTTTATAGAAATCCCATGTGGGAATAGAAGCCACTTCATGCTCCTTCTTACTCTCCAATGCATCTTTCAGCCATTTCCCGTAATTAAACAATTCCAGTCCCTTGTATTCAAAATTGAATGGTGACTCGGCATACACCGGACCGGTCATTACAGCCCAATCGCAAACATAATAGATTCTTGCCATTTTAAATTTTTATGTTAATTATCTATTCAAAGATAACCAAGAATTTTTTGATTATCTTGACAAATATTAATACTCATTGTTTTAAGGTTCCAAAAGAATGAAACGAAGAAATTTTTTAAGGAATTCCTCCCTGGCTTTTGCCGGAAGTCATGTCGCAGGACGGATAGCCTATGGTAGTTCATTTCCTGGAAATGAGAAACCGGACATATCACCAATAAGGGGTTACAAGATTCTTGGAAAAACGGGATTTGCCATATCGGATATTGGGGCCGGTGGGGCAATCAGTGAAGCGGTACTTCGTGCATTACTGGAAGCCGGAGTGAATTACATCGATGCAGGAGAAGCTTATGAGAATGGGAACAGGGAGAGAACCATCGGGAATGTTATCAAGGATTTTGACCGGAAAAAGATCTTCATAACCTCGAAGCTGCTGGAAGAGAATGCCTTCTTCAAGAGCACCGAAGATGTGATCAACCGGACACACAAGGTGTTGGAGCGGTTGCAGTCCGATTATGTTGATTGCATATTGATCCATGGTGTGGAAAATTCAAAATTTCTGGATGATCCCGCTTTTCACCAAGGGATGGATATCCTGAAAGCGGAAGGCAGAGTGAAGTATACCGGCATATCATGTCATGGCAATGCATGGCTCCTTCAACCTGAAGAATCCTTGGAAAAAGTATTAATGGCTGCCATTGACGATGGTAGGTTTGATCTCTTTATGATGACTTATAATTTTATGAATGCACCGGTCGCTGAAAATATCCTGACAGCCTGTACAAAAAAAGGAATTGGCACAGCTATCATGAAATCCAATCCGGTCTTGCTTTATCAGGTTCTGGATCGGCTCATTACTAGCATGGAAGAAAGAGACCGGGATCCGGGAGAAGCATATTATGCCTGGCGCGACCGGTATAAGATGCAGACAGAAAAGGCCAGGGAATACTTCAGTCGATACAATAAAAACAGTGATGAGGAATTAATCGAGGCTTCCTTGACCTATGTATTGTCCAATCCAAATGCACATACCGTTTGTGTCGAATTTAAAAACCTTACTGATGTGGAACGTTTCCTCTCCCTTTCCGGTTCCAGGCTTGATCAGCATCAGTCAGGAATCCTGAACAACTACCTGGAACATTATGGTTTCCTGAATTGCAGGATCGGGTGCAATGAATGCGAGAAAGCATGCCCGCACGGACTTCCTGTCAATACCATCATGCGATACAACTACTATTTTCAAAATAAAAAACAGGAGAAAGAAGCCATGCAGCTGTATGCCAGGCTTCAAGACAAGTCTGTTGAACATTGCAAGGGATGTCCGGGATATTGTGAAGAGGCATGTCCGTTTGGGGTAAGTACCAGGAGTTTACTAGCAATGGCACATCAAAACCTCACCTTTGAACCGGATGGGTATGCGTAGGATTCAGACCGCGCGTGACGGACCGTCTGACCCATCCAGGGTCTGACGGATTGCGTGTCTTCCCATCGGTCAGACCGAAAA
>CAZTES010000239.1:0-4915 GCA_964612275.1 uncultured Rikenellaceae bacterium | reverse complement strand
CCCATATGAATACCTGCCAATGTTCACCCCGGTAAGGACAATTTCCCGGAATCCATAGTCAGTTACCTGGCGGATGTTTTCCAGGATATCCTCAACCGGCCGGCTGGTCGCTCTCCCACGGACTTTTGGTACGATACAGAAGCTGCAGAAATTATCGCACCCCTCCTGGATCTTGATCATGCTTCGTGTGTGGAATGTTTTGCTGGCCGGTGAAAATCCGAAAAGGTCCGGATTCAATTCATCGGGAGGGATCAGTTCCCCTTTAAAATGAGCATCAATAAGGGAAAAAATTCCGCTTTTTCTTGCATTTTCAACTACATAAGTGATATCGTTCCGTTTCTGCAGTTGCTCTTTGTAGTTGTTGGCAAGACAACCGGTAACCACGACTACGGCACCCTCTCTCTTCCGGATTGCCTGGTTTATCAGGTTTCTTGATTTCTGGTCACTGTGACTGGTGACGGTACAGGTGTTTATGATATATACATCGGCATCGGAATCAAAAGTTCCCACTTCAAATCCCGATTCTGCGAATTGTGAAGCAAGGGCATCCGTTTCATACTGGTTGAGCCTGCAACCCACTGTTTTAAAAGCAATCCGTTTTTTCATATATGATCTGCAAACCCGTTTCTATGGGTTTGCAAAGTTGATCATATTTTCAAAAATCTCAAAATCTATAAGTTGAACACCTTATGACGTTAATCAGTAAAAGGTTGTTTTCTTGCTCCGGCAGGAGCAAAACATTGGTAGGTGTAGCAATTCAACAAATACCCTTCGCTCCGTAGGTGCGAACCATTTTCACCTTTTTGATTCGTCAGACGAGCCTGCCTGTCCGGACGGCAGTCGTCTGACGAAACATGGAGAAGAAAATCCCCCTTGATGGGGGTGTGTCACAACCTAAAAATAAGGCTTCACGAAAAGATCGCAAAGCGTTAATTAGCAGACATTTAAACTTTGCGTACTTAATGCTTTTCTTTGCGTACTTTGCGTGAAAAAAGGGTTATGACACACCCCCACGATTAACGTATATATCATTATCGGAAGAATTTACCTTTCACTCTTTACACCCCGTCTGCCCGTAGGCCATACCAGTAGCAGTACAATGATTAATCCCCAGATGAAATTGGAAGAAGCCGTCTCGATGAAATGGATTTTCTGTACTACGGGAGGCATTAACGGATTCGGAATAAAATGTGAATCATTCATGATCATTGCGAAAAGAAATCCGGTAAACAAACCGGCTTCCCAGATGCTCCCTTTCATCGAACGGATAACAAGTATTGCCAGGAATACCCAGATCAGGCCACGACCTACCTGGAAGAAATAAAGCGATGGATTTTCTTTCAGGATATGGGAAAAGTGGGTGAAAAAGCCCCCATGATCCACCCCGTTATAATAGGTGCGTACGGCTTCATTTTGCCATGCCACATAGTATCCGAAAATGAAATAGATTAACGGGTAAACAATAACAATCAGAAGCAGGATCTTCCAGATCCAATCCTTATTATCCCTGGTGAATAAAGTAAAATCGAAGGATTTGGATTCTTCTGGTTTGTATTTCCCCAGAAATGGAACAGCAAGGGCGGGAAAAACAATTGCCATGGGTACCGAGAACAGGAAAAGATTGGAAAAGGCTACATCAGATTCGATGAAAAACCAGTATTCAATGATACTGAGGAATGTCTTGACCCCATAGAAAAGAATGGCTGCAATGACCATTAACCTTATCCCGTGTAAACGAGATCTGACGATGAACCAGGTGAGAATGATTGTGTCGATCAAACAGACCAGTAAAGTCCGTAACATGGAAGAGGTGGAAGACGCGGACGCCAATTGCGATGAATCGAGTTCAGGGGTAACAAGCAGACCACCGATTGCCATAAGAATGAACATCAGGAGGGTCAGGACGATGACCTTCAGGATCAGAATTAGAAATGATTTCATGATAATGTGTATTAAAGTTTGATTGTATGGAATACTTCCGGTTCATTAAAACATACCTGTGGAATGGAATGGATCCGGACTTTATTATTTATTCATTATTTTTTTTAATGCTTTTCTGCCCCAACGCAGGTTGGTTCTGCAACTTGCTATTCCATTCTCAAGGGCAAGTTTACTGTGCAATGACATCCTGTGGCTCTCGTTTTCGAAATTGGATAACAGGGTTTTGATGTATTCCTGGGTTTCGGAAATGAAAGATTTCAGGAAGCCGATCTTCTGTTCTTCAGGTAAAAGGTTTTCCATGAACACAAACCGCAGCATGGTTTCCTCCATTCGCTTGCTGATGTCCTCGCTTTCAACCGGTTTCCCTAGCCACCTAACCAGTATTTCAATGCCCCCGGGTGTGATTGCAAACCGGTTTGGGCCGTCCGCCGGATCACCGGTTGCATCACCCTGGGTGATTAATCCAAGCTTCTTCAACCGCTTCAATGCGGGATAAATGGTGCCGGGGCTGCTGCTGTAGTTGCCCAGGGCTGTTGTTTCAAATATTTTACGGATTCTATAACCTGACAGGGATTGCTCTTGAAGCAATCCCAGGATTGCATAATCGAGAAAGGTCGGGTTGGTAACTGATTTTTTGTCTCTCATTTCTATTAGTACGAATCGTATCAGCAAATATAATACGAATCGTACTAATATGCAAATTTTTTTACACTTTATTTTTGAAAGCACTTATTTTTCAGGTAACCAATATCCCCCTCGGAAGGGGGAAAGGTCTGCAGGACCAGGGGGAGGAGAGATGAGGGAGGAGAGATGAGTGATGAGAGGTGAGTTATGAGTGATGTGAGTTGTGAGTTAGAGTTCAGTTCAAGTTGACTATGTGACAATGAGACTTTGAGAGGGGGAGAGGGGAAAGGTTTCGGATTTTGAATTTCGGATTTCAGACCTGTCCTGACCAACAGAGTTGCGTCAGGATTGCGAATTTAAAAATGAGTCCGCAGTCTCCAGTCTGCAGTCTGCAGTAGAAAAGTACTGCAAAAGATAATGTGAGATGAGTCCGTAGTTTTCTTGACTTAAAAAGAACACCCGGCAGGGATCGAAATATAATAGTCTGACAATTGCATGACCATTGTATGACTATGCCACCTATGGGACTATGGGGCCTATGGCAGACTGAAAGGGCTGAGTTCTTTAAGCCCCGTCAGGGGCGGCATGTCTTTAGAAAGAATTGGAACCGTTGAAGAGCGGTCCAATTGCAAGGTTCTTCTTCGGGAAATCTTCCCATGGACCGCAACGCAACAGGCAGTCCGAAAACGATAAAATCCCCCTTGATCCCCCTTTTACAAAGGGGGACGTGGACCATAACTACATTATTTCAAAGAGAATTGTAAATCACAGACAATAGCCTAACTATATCGAAGGGCGGGCATCTTAACCGCAGGACGAAAGACGTTAATCATTACCTGTTGTCGTCTTACAGTTGGATCATTATAGCAGATAAATATTATTTTTCCTGCATTTTTTCTTCATCTCCTCCGGCCATATACTTGCCTGGACTTCCCCGATATGGGCTTTTCGCAGGAAGAACATGCAGAGCCTGGACTGACCGATACCACCGCCGATTGAAAGTGGCAGTTCATTGTTGAGCAGTTTCTGATGGAAGAAGAAATTTTTCCGTTCCTCCAGGTTTCTGATGGTCAGTTGTTCGCGCAGGGATTCCCGGTTTACACGGATGCCCATGGAGGAGATCTCCAGAGCACTTTCAAGAACTGGATTCCAGACAATAATATCGCCATTCAGGCCAATGAAACCTTCTTCATTCGGTGTACACCAGTCGTCGTAATCGGGTGCTCTCCCGTCGTGTGGGATCCCGTTGGAAAGATCATTTCCTATGCCGATGATGAAAATAGCACCGTACTCCCTGCAGATGTTATCTTCTCTCTCTTCTGGCGACAGACCGGGGTATTTTTGCAGCAGTTCCTCCGCATGGAAAAAGGTGATTTTATCCGGAAGGATTTCCCTGATTTCCGAATAATTTTCAAAGATGATACATTCCAGACCCCGCATAACCGAGTAGATCTCCAAGACGGTTTTCTTAAGGTAGTCGAGGTTTCTTTCTTCCGGTTTGATGGTTTTTTCCCAGTCCCACTGGTCGACATAGACTGAGTGAAGGTTTGACAGTTCCTCGTCGGGACGGAGTGCATTCATATCGGTATAGATCCCGCGACCGGTTTCAATATCCAGTTCCGTGAGCATCAACCGTTTCCATTTAGCCAGGGACTGGACCACTTCCACTTCTGCATCGTTCATATCCCGGATAGGAAAAGTAACGGGACGTTCAACACCATTCAGATCATCGTTAATGCCGGTTCCTTTCAATACAAACAGTGGCGCAGTGACCCTGCGTAGTTTCAGTTTTGCTGACAGGTTGGTCTGAAAATGATCTTTTATCAACTTGATTGCATTTTCTGTTCTCGTGACATCAAGAATCGCGTTATAGTTTTCGGGGATTTGCAGGCTGCTCATGATGCCATATTTTTAGTTTAAAAAAAAGCCCTCCAGTGGGGAAGGCTTTTTCATTCATTCAAAATCACATCCTCCCTGGAATCAACGAACCAGGAAATTATTATTAAGGGTATGATCGTTTGTTTTCATAAAGTAAATGTAATTATTTTTCAGCTTTCAAAAAAATCCGGATATACAATTTTAATCCATCTTCGTAGCGCGTTCCAGGCTTTTGAATATGGAAAATACGAATGCAGCAGCAAGCAAACGGGTTAATAATTCGTAATAGTCTAACTTTTACTTACCCGTTCCAGGAACTTTAAAATAGAGAAGATAAAGGCTGCGGCGAGCAAGCTGCAAACAATAAAGATCAGCCATAATTGCCACAGGTCAAGTTTGCCCCAGAAAAAGCTTCCCACAAATAAAAGCTTATTACCAACCGCGGTTGCAAGTAACCATCCTCCCTGCATTA
>CAZTES010000238.1:0-4920 GCA_964612275.1 uncultured Rikenellaceae bacterium | reverse complement strand
TTTTTCTTGGGATAGCTTTGGTGGCTGGTTTTTTATCCGGGATATATCCAGCCGTACTGCTCTCTTCATTCCAGACGCTAAGTGTATTGAAAAATGAGGTCCAATCAGGCTTAAAAAAATCGGCATTCAGGAAAGCTCTGGTTCTGATTCAGTTCTCTATCTCAATCATCCTTATCAGCAGTGTTTTTATTGTTCAACGACAATTAGAATTTGTTCGCAAAACAGATTTGGGCTATGAGCAGAAGAATTTGATCTATCTGCCGGCACATGGCAGGTACATGAATTATTATAATTCCTTTAAAACAAAACTTCTTCAGGATAATAACATCCAGGGTGTAACCATATCATCTGATATCCCTTTAAACACTATCCATCTCTGGGGTGGATTGGATTGGGAAGGGAAAAACCCGGATGATAACACCCTGATGAATTTTTATACTACTGATTTTGATTTAATCCCTATTCTTGGTATACAGTTATCTTCCGGTCGTAATTTTTCATATCATTCAGATAGCATCAATTACATCATAAATGAAACAGCTGCCCTGATAATGGAGAAGAAGGATCCTCTGAACCAATGGTTTTCTCAATCCGGTAATAAGGGAGTAATTATTGGAGTGGTTAAGGACTTTAATTTCAAATCATTAAGAACAAAAGTGGAACCACTTGTCATCCGGGTAGGTGACTATTATCGTTATATCATCATCAGGGTAAACGACGTTGAAATTCAACGGACTATCGATCGCATCAAAACACTTTGGGGTGAATCAAATCCCGACTATCCCTTTGAATACCATTTCTTAGATGAGGATTATGAACAACTCTATCTTCCGGAAATTAGACTCCGTACGTTATTCACCTATTTCACTCTACTGGCAGTTTTCATCTCCTGTCTCGGTTTGCTGGGGCTGGCCTCTTTTATGGCTCAGCAACGAACAAGAGAGATAGGCATTCGAAAAGTTCTGGGGAGTACTGTTGCAGGGATCATAAAGATGCTTTCCATGGAATTTACCCGGTGGGTAATATATGCAAATGTTATTGCGATTCCTGTGGCATGGATTCTTATGAACAAATGGTTGGAGAATTTTGCTTACCGGACCAATACGCCCTGGTGGATATTTGTTATAGCAGGTGCCCTGTCTTTGATCATTGCCTTGATCACCATAAGTGTACAGTCCTACCAGGCAGCTCTCACCAACCCTGCAGATGCCATCCGGCAAGAATAATTTTTCTACATCTGACGGATTAATTGGAATAATTAAAGAGTGGATTATGGGGAATGTCCTATCCGATTCTCGATTAAATCGTGCATCTTTGATCTTTGTAAAACAGTCAATCGAATCATGGAATGGTATTTATATATTGCTGTAATTGGTGTTGGCGTAGTAGCAGGTTTTGTTAATACACTCGCCGGGAGTGGTTCGTTACTGACTCTTCCATTGTTGATGTTTCTTGGGTTACCTGCCAATGTTGCAAACGGGACCAACAGGATTGCCATCTTGCTTCAGAATGTTGTCGGAGTTGGAAGTTTCAGGCACCAAAAGATCATTGATCTAAAGGAAGGGATCTGGCTTGCTATTCCTGCAATTGTTGGGTCACTGGTGGGTGCCAGGATTGCTGTTCATTTTAATGAGGAGATCATGGAAAAGACCATTGCCGGTCTTTTGTTATTCATGTTTTTCGTCATCATCTACAAACCGGAACGTTGGATCAGGAAGCAGGAAGGGAAGGTCTCTTCAAAACCGACGCTGATCCAGATCGTTATTTTTTTTCTCATCGGGATTTATGGCGGATTTATTCAGGCCGGGGTAGGATTCTTCCTGCTGGCAGGATTGGTATTGGGAGTAGGGGCAGATCTTGTCAAAGCCAATGCGCTGAAGTTGTTTATCATCCTTTTGTATACTCCGTTTGCACTGGCCATATTCATGATGCATGGGCAGGTTGATTACAAATTGGGTTTGATTCTGGCTATTGGGAACATGATCGGATGCTTCATTGGAACCCGGGTAGCCGTAAGTTGGGGTCCCCGGTTTGTCAGGATCATTCTGCTGGCAGCGCTCTTCTTTTCTTCCCTGAAACTTCTTGGTGTTTTCGATCTGTTGTTCAGATAGGCGGGATGGGGAATGGCGGATCTTACTGCAGCACAAAAAGGTAGGTAATGGTTCCTTTCTGAAAAGCCGGGGCATCCGGTTTGCGGTCGAATTTTGCTGCCAGGGCGGCTTTTTTCGCGGCCGCCATCAAGTGTTCATTCAGTGTTGTGGAGCCTTTCACTCCGGGATTGGCTTTGGTTACATTGCCGTTTCGGTCCACGGTAACTTCCACCACGACAATTCCTTCCACCTGGTAGTTGTATTCGGGTTTAGGCAGCGATTGCGGGGTTCTTCCCTCGAGGCTGAAGGAGATACCTTCGTCCCCTGATCCCCCGGGACCACCGGTATGACTGGTTGCATCAACAGCACCATCCTGCGCGCCCTGGTTTCCGGTTCCCACTGTTTCACCCTCACTTTTGCTGGTATTTTCTGCATTATTTCTTGCACTCTCCAGCGCATTTCTTGTCCTGTCCTGGATTTCGTTAATCCTCCGTTGTTCCTCCTCCAGTCTCAGTCTTTCCTGCTCTTCCTGTCGTTGTCTTTCGAGCTCCTCCTGGCGTTGGCGTTCCAGTTCGTCTAACCGTTTCTGTTCGGCTTCACGTGCTTCCCGTTCTATCCTTTCGGCTTCCGGATCTTTTTCAGGGACAACCTTCACCTCGGGTGCCTCTTCCAGATCCTGGGTAAGGATCTCCTCTTCGGCAGACTCGGATGCATCATCCTCAGCCGAACTGGCTTCCGGAACCGAAATCGTTTCCAGCGGTGGCTGGGCAGCTGCTGATGGCTCAATTAAGCCGTATCCGTCATCATCCACTCCGAAATTGATCAGGATCCCTTCCTCCTCAGGGAGTGGGAAGGGTGTGGTAAACCCAAAAATAATGAAGACAACTGCCAGAATAATGTGGAACAAAATTGTCCCGAAAAGACCCTTCCTGTGTTCAATGAAATACTTTTTCATTGTTATCTGGGGCTGGTAGCCAGAATTAGTTTGAACTGGTTCTTTTTTGCAATGTTCATTACCTTAACTACATACTCGATGGGAACACTACGCTCAGCATGCAGTGATATATAAATATCTGTATTCTCTCCAATTCTCTCCTGCAAAACCTGTTCCAAATCATTCATATCCACCGGTACGTTTTCAACATGAAACTGTAAATCACGCGTAATGGAAACCGTTGTCAGGGGTTTTGCTGAGGTCTGGTAACTGCTTTGCGGCAGCAGCAGCTTCAGTGCAGTTGGATGGATCAGTGTTGAGGTGATCATAAAAAAGATGAGCAGAAGGAAAATAATATCTGCCATACCGGGAAGGCTGAAGGTAAAGCTGACCTTATTTCTGGTTTTCAATGCCATGGTTCTGTTTATCAGGTTAATGTTCCAGTCATGAATGAGCCGCTAGGCTGATTAACCGGCAGGTGTACTCAGCTTACCGGTTCATTCAGCAGGTCCATGAATTCAGTTGCCTTGGCTTCCAGCTGATTCACCACCTTTTCTACCCGTGCGACAAGAATGTTGTATGCAAAATAGGCAATGATGCCCACGATCAAACCGGCGACTGTAGTAACAAGTGCCGTGTAGATACCATTTGAAAGGGTGGAAACATCGATGTTACTGCCTGCCGTTGACATATCATAAAAAGCACGGATCATTCCGATGACCGTTCCAAGGAATCCGATCATCGGGGCGGCACCAGCAACGGTAGCCAGCGTAGGCAATCCCCTCTCAAGTTTATAAATTTCCAGTTTACCGACATTTTCAATGGCTGCACTGACATCATTCAGGGGTCTGCCGATTCTTTTGATCCCTTTTTCAATCATGCGTGCAACGGGGTTGCTGGTTGATTCGCATAGTGTTAATGCAGATTCCACCTTGCCATCATGAATATAATCCTTGATTCTGTTCATAAAATGGAGGTCTTCACCCGAGGCTTTGCGGATGACAAAAAACCGTTCCACGAAGATATATACCGCGATGACAGATAACAGTACAATGGGCACCATAACCCATCCACCCTTAAAGGCAAGATCCCAGTAAGAGAGTGTGATTTCCTGTGCCTCTTCAACAGTGGTGGAGACCGTATCAGGTAAATTAATCTGAGGGAAAAGAAATAGATTACTCATTTCTGAATGTTTGGTTATGCGAAGTTATAAAAAAAACGTGATCCATATCCGTTTAGTATATTCTCTGTTGCAGATCATCGAAATTATAGGGCGAACATGATATAGTACACACCGGCTCCTGCAAAATATCCCAGCAGTGCCAGCAGGGAGATCCGCTTCATGTACCAGATAAAATCGATCTTTTCCATACCCATTGCAGCGACACCTGCAGCAGAACCGATGATCAGAATACTGCCACCGGTACCGGCACAATAGGCCAGAAATTCCCAGAATATACCATCCTGTACAAAAAAACGGGCGTATTCCTGTGCGGCCGGATCAGTCATCACGTTGATGAAACCAAAGGTATGCACGGGATACATGCCCATGGCACCGGCAACAAGCGGTACATTATCAACAATAGCACTAAGAATGCCGATCGCCATGTCAATGAGATAGACATTGTGCAGTTTTTCATCGAGGTAACCGGCCATTATTTTCAGGTGCCCCGCGGATTGAAGACTCGCAACAGCAGAAAGAATACCCAGGAAGAAGAAAATAGTCGGGACATCCACCTTCCTTAGAATGTTCACCACAGTAAGTTTTGACCTTTTTTCAAGCGTTGAGCCCTGGTGCATGATCTCTGTTATGACCCACATATTACCCAATCCCAGTAACATTCCCATATAGGGAGGAAGGTGTGTCAGTGTTTTAAAAACCGGCACAAACAGCAA
>CAZTES010000237.1:3327-4975 GCA_964612275.1 uncultured Rikenellaceae bacterium | reverse complement strand
AACCAGTACGAAACCGTTTTCATTGCAACTCCCGTTTTATCTGAGGCCCAGATAAAGGAAGCGGTAAAAAAATTCAAGAAGATCATTACCGACAACAAAGGGAAGATCGTTCATGAAGAGAACTGGGGACTTAGAAAATTGGCCTACCCCATTCAGAAAAAATCAACAGGATTCTATTATTTGATTGAATTTCAAGCAGAAGGTTCCTTGATAGAGAAGATGGAGATAGAATACCGGCGCGATGAGAGGATCATCCGCTTTCTGATGTTTAAGATGGATAAATATGCCGTTGAATACAGTGAGAAAAAAAGAAAACAAGCAGAAAACGAAAAAAAAGTGGAGGAATAAACCATGGCACAGAACGAATCAGAAATCAGGTATCTTACCCCGCCAACTGTTGAAATAAAAAAGAAAAAATACTGCCGGTTCAAGAAGAACAGGATTAAATACGTGGATTACAAAGATCCAGAATTCCTGAAGAAATTTCTGAACGAGCAGGGAAAAATATTGCCGCGGCGGTTAACCGGAACATCCCTGAAATACCAGCGGAAAGTTGCTCAGTCAATTAAACGGGCAAGGCATCTGGCATTGTTGCCCTATGTTATCGATATGTTAAAATAATGGAGGAGGAAGGATCATGGAAATCATTCTGATACAAGACATGCCGGGCCTGGGACACAAAGACGATATCATTACCGTAAAGACCGGATACGCGAGGAATTACCTCATACCAAAAGGCTATGCACTGCTTGCCACAAAGCGGGCAAAAACCATCCATGCTGAAAACCTGAGGCAGCGGGCGCACAAAGAGGAAAAGATCAAAAATGAAGCCCAGGAACTGGCCGATAAGATCGAAGGAACATCATTAACCCTCGGTGCGAAAACCAGCTCAACCGGAAAAATCTTCGGATCGGTCAATACCATTCAAATTGCCGAAGCATTGCAGAAAGAGGGATTTGAGATCGACCGGAAAAACATTACCCTCTCTGAAGAGAGCATAAAAAATATCGGAAAATACAAAGCCGGGATAAAGCTGCACAAGGAGGTTACCGTGGAGATCGATTTTGAAATTGTGGCGGAATAGAACCGCCTGGTTATAAAAATGATCCGGAAACATTAGCGTTTCCGGATTTTTTTTTGCTCAAATAACTCGATGGTAACCCGGTAGTAATTCAGTAGTAACTCAATTACATTTTTTATCAGTAAATTGAGGCAATTAGCGTATCTTTACCACTCATCAAAAAATCAACATAAATCCATGAAAAAGGTCATTTATACTTCCAAAGCGCCTGATGCGGTAGGTCCGTACAGCCAGGCAATTGAAACAAACGGAATGCTGTTCATTTCAGGTCAGATACCGATCGATCCGGAGGCAGGAAAGGTTGTTGAAGGGGGAATCCGGGAACAGACCGAACAGGTATTGAAAAACATTCGTGCTATCCTGGATGAAGCAGGTTATTCCCCGGACGATGTGGTCAAATCAACCTGCCTGCTGGATGATATGAATAATTTTGCAGCCATGAACGAGGTGTATGCCAGCTTTTACTCCAACGACCCGCCTGCACGTGCCGCCTACCAGGTGACGAAACTACCACTGGGAGTGATGATTGAGATTGAGACCATTGCAGCAAAATAACTTTTAACGAAT
>CAZTES010000237.1:0-3227 GCA_964612275.1 uncultured Rikenellaceae bacterium | reverse complement strand
AATAACTTTTAACGAATCCCCCCTACCTGTCATACCAGCTCTTCCGTTTCTCGTATTTCAGATCTTTCAGGATGGCGGATTTGACGTTGATCTGGAAGGAGTAGCTTTGGTGGTACCCGATGGGTATCCAGGACAATCTCATTTCCCAGCAGTGCAGATCACGGTAGATATTTACCGATGTATAGGTGAGTTTATTTAATTTAAAATCATACCCGGAGCTGAATCCGATTTTCCATTTTTCCGTCAGGCTCACATTGCCTGAGAAGTTGAATGTTTGTGTTACCCGCTTGTTCAAGCCGGTATTGCTATAATTATAATTATACCGCATGGAGAGGTTCCAGGGGATATTGAAATCGACGTATTCTCCTGTATAGAATTCCTGGGGCACTCCCCCTTCTTCATCATTTTCCATGGGAAGGTCTGGTTTACCGCCCCCCCCCATGCCATCAGGCATTGCCTGCCTGGTGCTGGTCTCTTCCTCGGGACCTTCCTGAGCCCTGGAATTCAGTGAAGCGTTTATGGAGAAAGTAAAGCGGGTTAACCGTGCCAGTTTACCCGTCTCTGTAAATTCAGCCTTATTGATCTTTCTTCCGTCATCTGACAGGGCATAGGGATCGAATGTGCCGCTAAAACTGAGGTCCACTTTATTGGCTAACCGGGTGCGGCCCGTCATGCTGATGGGTGACCATTTCAGTGAGTCAGCGAACAGGTTATAATTGGTGCTGAACGAGAGGTTTTCAAGGATCTTCACCTTTTTGGTTGTTTGGGCTGTATCGCTGAAAGAGCGGACCTTCATTTCGATGTTGTTGCTCAGGCGTATGTTAACCGAACCGCTCTTGCCCGGCAATGTCGGTGTGCGGTAGATCTCTTGTTCAAATATTGAATACTCCCGTGTATTCCCCAGTGTGTCTACCTGGACTTTGCGATAATAGTCTGGCGTAACGCTGGTCATATCGGGAGTGAAGGAAAAGGATACCGAAGGGGTCATGACATGCCGAACTGCTTCTATCCGGCTGTTGGGATTTTTAAACAGGTACATCCCGTAGATTTTGGGATTCAAACCTACGGATATGGTAGGCAGGTAAGAGTGTGCATATTTCAGTCCCTTGATCGTATCGGTGATCAGGGTAGCATAGGTTGAATCGAGTTCGGCATCATAGTAGTTTTCTTCCCATTGTTTCTCTATGTGTTTTGTATAGAGGATCCCGGAATACTGAATGGCAGGTGAGATAAAAAAATTGTTGAAGGGCCTGATTTGGGTCGCCAGCGGGATATCGTGTTTAAATGCATTTTTCATATCATCCCACACCGCAGAGGTAAACAATAGCGAGTCGGTTGTCTTTATCTGGTTATCCAGCATTGCTTTGTAGCTCAGTTCAATGTTTTCGTACCATTTTGCTTTTCCCGACCTGCTTTTTCTTTTCAGTGGATAGATCCGGTTCATGTTAAAATTCATTTTTGGCAGGTTCATATCCACCGAGTTTGTCTGGCTGTTCTGCCGGTGGTTCATGCTGGCTGACAGGTTAAATGGGGTGCCAGCCCACCGTTTTGAATAGGATATGCTGGACTGTTTTGTATTGGTCAGGTAATCGTTGGCATTGAAGCTGTGGTTCCGGTCAAATGAGCTTGAGCTCATGTTCACATTGGCATTAAAGGTCCGGCTCGGATTGGCTTTTGTATCCTGTGAATGGGACCAGGTGATGGAGTAATCTTTTTTTCTTGTGTAATCTTGCAGTTCTTTTTCTCCGGTTACATTCATGTAGTACCTTGCTCTCAGGTTACCGTTGAACCGGTAGCGGACGCGGTAATTGGATCCAAGGGAGACGCCCCAGGTGCCTCGGGTATAGATATCCCCGGTAATCCGTGCATCGAAATAATCACTCAACGCAAGGTAATAGCCGCCATTACGAAAAAAGAAACCCCGGTTCCGCTCTTCCCCGTATTCGGGAATAAGGATCCCGGAAGAGCGGGATTTCTGATTCGGAAAGAAACCGAATGGCAGTGCAATGGGCAGGGGTATGTCCGCCATAACAAGATACGCCGGACCCGAAACGATCTTGTCGTCAGGAATGACTTTTGCTTTGGTCAGGGCAACGTAAAAGTGGGGGTTTTCCAGATTACATGTTGTATATTTTCCATCCTTTACATGGATCTCCCCATCTTCATGCTTTTTTGTTATCCCACTGTGCAGGTATCCTCCCTCCTGCTCGGAAATAACACTCTGAATGATCCCTTTTTTCGTTTTGAAATTATACGTTAGCATTCTCGATTCGAAACTTTCGGAACCCTCTTTAAATACTGGTTTTCCAATTTCATTGCCCAGGCTATCCAGGGTACCCTTTGCAAAAACCACATCCCTGGCTCTGTCGAGTTCAATATATGCAGCCCTCAGCTCAATATCCTGGTATGTGACAAAACCATTCCCGTACAGGTAAACCTTATCGTTCTCCAGGTCAAAAATCAGGGAGTCATCTGCTTCATAATCTATGGGAGCATCAATTTCCGTGGTTGCCGGCTCTTCTGTTTCTATCTGCACGGTGTCTATTGCCACTGTATCCTGCCTGACGGGAAGCGTATCGGGAATAGCTATCCGCTCCTGCCCAATGGAAACTGAAAGGGATAGAATTGGAAAAGATAAAATGAAAAGGATTTTTGGAAATTTTAAATACAACGTTTTATATACTATTTTTGTAAGATAATGGTTTAAACAGAAACAGGTCAGCATCATTTCCTGATCACGACAGGCATCAGACAAAACTAATTAAAAATAGATTTCAAAGAATGACCTTTTCCAATATATCTGCTATTTTTCTTCAAAAACGGTTAATAACTGTATTTCTTGTACTTTGCGGGTTTTATTTATCGGTTGCCGGAGAAAAAATGATGCAACCGGAGGGGATGGAAAAAGTTTGGAAAGTGGTGATTGATCCCGGGCATGGAGGGAAAGATCCGGGAGCCCTGGGAAGAATCAGCAGGGAAAAAGACATTGTACTCGGTGTTGGGTTGAAACTGGGGAAGTATATCTCTGAAAACTTCAGTGATGTGGAAGTAATCTATACCCGATCGACCGATCAGTTCGTGGAATTGCACCGCCGGGCGGATATTGCAAATAAAGCTAAAGCCGACCTTTTCATCTCGCTACACGCCAATTCATGGAAAAACAGGAACATCCTCGGATCGGAAACCTATGTTATGGGGCTGCATACGGATGAGAAGAACCTGGAAGT
>CAZTES010000236.1:0-4995 GCA_964612275.1 uncultured Rikenellaceae bacterium | reverse complement strand
GGATTGGGATGGGCTTTTCTTGGGCCAATTGGCGGACTAATTGGTTTTGCCCTGGGTTCACTCTTTGATAGCGTTCCCAGTCAGCAAGGGATGACAGGTGACAGAAGAACGACCTCCGGTGCGTTTGCAATGAGTATGCTGGTTCTGGTCGCTGCAGTCATGAAAGCCGACGGCAAAGTTCTTCGGTCAGAACTGGATTATGTAAAGCGATTCTTTCTTCAGAACTTTGGGGCGGATACTGCAGGGGAAGCCATGGCCATGCTACGCGATCTTCTGAAGCAACAGATCCCGGTTCAGGATGTTTGTCGCCAGATCCGGCAAAACGTGGACTATTCCTCACGGTTGCAGTTATTGCATTTTCTCTATGGAATTGCTAATGCAGACGGACAGGTGCATGCTTCAGAGCAACGAACCATTGAACTGCTTGCCGGCTACATGGGCATTTCGGCAAAAGATATCGAGTCGATAAAATTCATGTTCGTTCCACAAGCTGATTCTGCCTATAAAATTCTTGAAATTGACAGAAATGTTACGGATGAAGAGGTGAAAAAAGCATACCGGAGAATGGCAAACAAATACCATCCGGATAAGGTTAGCCACCTTGGTGAAGATTTCCAGAATGCTGCCAACGATAAATTTCAGAAGGTGAATGAAGCATATGAAACGATAAAACGGGAAAGAAAGATTGCCTGATCATTTGAGAGTTTATTAAAATATGATATTATGGATCTAAAGGATATTTTAGCTATTTCGGGTTATCCCGGACTTTTTAAGTTTATTTCCCAGGGTAGAAATGCCATCATTGTTGAGAATTTGGAAACCAGGAAGCGCATGAGTGCTTTTGGTTCTGACAGGATCAGCTCTTTGGAGGATATGTCGGTCTATACCAATGAAGAGGACTTGCCGCTTGTTGATGTGTTTAAAAAGATTTTTGAAAAGGAGCAGAATAAACCAGCCATTGACCCCAAATCCCCGCCGGAGGAGCTGAAAAACTATTTTTCCGAAATAGTCCCTGGCTATGACAATGACCGTGTCTACACCTCGGATATTAAGAAGATTTTGACATGGTACAACCTGATGCTTAAACTGAAAATGATGAAGTTTGACGAAGAGGAGGAGAAGGAGGAAAAAGAGCCGGATCCGGAAAAGAAAAAGGCGGGTGATTCGGTTTCTGCTGCTGAAAAAGAAGCATCGGGAAGAAAAACAGCTGATAAATCAAAAAAAGCCGGGAAAAAAGAAACGCCCAAAAAGTAACATCCCCATACCATGAAGCCTGACCAGATCAAGCCGGCGCAAAAACGCATCTTTCTGCCGGAGAACCTCCTTGTTGAGTCGTGGGAGTCGATAGAACCCTACTTTCAGCAACTAAATGAACGGTTCATACAATCTGACGAAGCGTTACTACAATGGCTTCTTGACCGGAGTGAGCTGGAAGCTTTTCTTGAAGAAGAAATGGCATGGCGTTACATTCGGATGAATTGCGACACGATGGATGAGGGGCTTGCCGATCATTTTAAACAATTTGTAACAGAGATTGAACCTCATATATCCACCTATTCCAATACTCTGGACAGGAAGCTTATCGAATCGCCATACCTGAAGGATCTGGACCAGCAGAAATACCTGATCCCGATCAGGACAGCAAAGAAACGGATAGCGATCTTCCGGGAGGAAAATGTTCCGTTGTTAGCCAGGCTTCAGGTTGAGGAACAGGAATATGGGAGGATCCTTTCTCAGATGACAGTAACTTACCGCGGAAGGGAATTGACACTTCAGATGGCAGGGAATTACCTGAAGGAGGTGGATCGTGAGACCAGAATGAGCGTTTACAGGTTGATCAGCGAAAGAAGGGGTAAGGATTCCTCAACGCTTCAGGATCTTTTTTCAAGACTGATACAGACAAGGGATCAGGTAGCCAGAAATGCTGGCTTTAAAAATTTCAGGGATTATAAATTCACTGAACTTGGCCGTTTCGATTACAGCGTTAAAGATTGTGAGAGGTTTCATGAATCGATATCAGATGAGGTGATCCCACTCGTAAGAACCATACTCGATAAGAGAAGGGAATGTTTGGGCTTGCCGGAGCTGCGTCCATGGGATCTGGATGTGGACCCGGATCGGAAACCTCCCCTGAAACCATTCAATACTGTTGGTGAATTGATTCATCGTTCGGTCCAGTGCCTCAGCCGGGTAAAACCTGCTTATGGTGATTACCTTCATTCCATGGAACAAATTGGATTTCTTGATCTGAGTTCCAGAAAAGGAAAAGCACCCGGAGGATTCAACTATCCGTTATATGAAAGCAATATCCCGTTTATATTTATGAATGCCACGGGTAATCTCCGGGATATTGAGACCATAATGCATGAGAGTGGGCATGCCATTCATTCCTTTTTATCTAAAGAGTTGGAGATCATTGATTTTAAGAACCTCCCTGCAGAAGTGGCTGAATTGGCTTCCATGACCATGGAGTTATTAAGCATGGATTACTGGGATGCTTTTTTTAGCAGTGAAGGGGAATGTAAACGGGCTAAGAGGAGCCAGCTTGAGGGAATTATCATGATCCTGCCATGGATAGCATCCGTTGATAAATTTCAACACTGGATATACCTTAATCCAAACCATTCGGATGATGAACGAAATAGCAAATGGATTGAAATACTGGATCAGTTTGAAACAGGCCAGGTGAACTGGTCGGGATTTGAGAAACCGAGAGCGTTTTCATGGCAGAAACAGCTTCATCTGTTTGAAAGTCCCTTTTATTACATTGAATATGGAATAGCACAGCTTGGGGCAATAGCGATCTGGAAGCAATACAGACAAAACGCGAAAAAGGCTCTTGACCGGTACGAAAAAGCCCTTCAACTCGGCTATTCTGTTACCATTCCGGAGATTTATCGGAATGCAGGGATTGATTTTAATTTCTCGAGTGAGTACGTCCGGGAGTTGATGAAATTCATATCGGATGAACTGGACGAACTCTATCGCTAACGTTCGCGGTTAATTCAACGCTTTCTTTGCTTCTTCCCATAATGTATCCATCTCATCGGCACTGAGTTCCCTGAGTGTTTTGCCGTTTTGTTGAGCTGCGTTTTCCAGGTAATTAAAGCGTTGAATGAATTTGATGTTTGTTCTTTCCAGCGCATTTTCCGGATCAATCCCATAAAGCCGTGCAGCATTGATGATTGTAAAAAACAGATCGCCGAATTCCTCCTCAATTTTCTGGAAGTTTTCCGGATTGTTATCCCGAGTCCCTTTTGTTTTTCTCAATTCTTTTTGTAGCTCACTGACCTCTTCATCCAGTTTTTCCCAGATCTGTTCTTTCACTTCCCAATCAAATCCCACTCCCCTGACTTTTTCCTGGATACGGTTGGCTTTGATTAATGCGGGCAATGATTTGGGAACACCTCCCAGAACCGTCCGGTTCCCCTGTCGAAGTTTTAACTCTTCCCAATTCTGCTTTACCTCATCTGCAGTACTAACCTTAACATCACCAAAAATATGAGGATGTCTGTAAACCAGTTTCTGGTTAATTGTTTCAATTACATCAAGGATATCAAAATCTCCCGTTTCAGAACCTATTTTCGAATAGAATACAATGTGCAGAAGAAGGTCACCCAGCTCATCTTTCATATCCTCGGTCTCTTCTTTTAAAATGGCATCAGCCAATTCGTAGGTTTCTTCGATGGTCAGTTTACGTAATGATTCAAAGGTTTGTTCTTTATCCCAGGGACACTCTGCTCTTAACCGGTCCATGATTGTCAACAGTTCTCCAAATGCCTCTAATGTTTTTTTCATTTCCTGGACTTATTGCTTTTTTGAGATGTTTGTTTATCCTTGAAAGATATTCTGATGGAAGAACCCGGGCTCAGGTTCAGGAGGCTTGCTGCATTGCCGTTATTAATAGCAATTTCAAGCAGGTTAAGGGAATTGAACAGAGCCAGGATCTCGCCGGTGGAGGTTTCACCATATTTTTTATTCAGCTTGTTGATCATGTAGTGATTGCTTGTCACCAGGATTTCGAATGGTCGTCCTTTGCCCACGCGATCGAACAGATCGCTGGTGATGTTGGTAATGGCATTCTGATAGGAATCGATGTAGATGACACTGCCGGTTATAACCGAATCGTCAATAGCTGCCCGTAAGGGGACACGTTTAGAAAGCTGGCCAAGCGGTTTCCCGAGTTCTGATATTTTTTTTCCTGCAGCGAGATGGCAAGCTGCTTTCGCAAATACAAAAAGGGATGGGAAGCTGGAGCCTTCATTTTCCGTTTTGATTTGTACGATTGCTTCCGGTTCCTTGTTGATGATCAGTCCGAATATTCCATTGTCGCAACTGATAAAGTAATGACCATCTGCTTTTACGGCAACGTAATGATTTTCTGATGAAGAAACCGTGTTTACTGCAATCACATGGACACTTCCATTTGGATAATGGTGATAACAGTTTTTCAGGATGAATGCAGCATGCGCTATATTGAAATTGGGTATCTGATGTGAAATATCAATCAAAGTAATGCCGGGATCGAGACTAATAATTTTACCTTTTAGGGCCCCGAGGTAAAAATCATTCAAATTCCAATCGGATGTGAGGGTAACAACTGGCATTGTTGCAAAAAACTTCAGTAAAAAGTTATTAATTCAGCGAAAAATCAGCTTACTTTGTACAGCCCAAAAGTAATCATTATTATGGATTTATCGTGAATGAGAAGATCATATATTTGGAGTCAATAGACCCGGTAGAACTCTTCGGAGCAAACAATGTAAACCTTGACCGGATAAGGAGTTTCTTTCCGAAATTAAAATTCATTGCCCGGGGGAATGAACTCAAGGTGATAGGTGCTGAAGAAGAGATAGCCGGTTTCGAAAAGAGCTTCGATGTGATTATGGATTTCTATCATAATTATAACCGGCTTGAGAAAGAGGATCTTGAACAGCTTTTGTTTGATCCGTCCCACCGGTTGTTAGCATCAAATGGTGATTTTAAGGAGCCCCT
>CAZTES010000235.1:0-5002 GCA_964612275.1 uncultured Rikenellaceae bacterium | reverse complement strand
AGCTGTTTCGAATGCCATATGCCAGAAAGAACCTACATGATGATCGACCCCAGAAGAGACCATAGCATTCGGAACCCAAGACCCGACCTGTCTGAAAAACTCGGCACACCAAATGCCTGCAGCAGATGTCATGACGATAAATCAATCCGTTGGGCAGCCCGGTATCTGGAAGAATGGTATGGGAAAGACCTTATAGAAACGCCTCATTATGGTGAAGTGTTCTGGACAGCCAGACGGCAATATCCCGAAGCCTATGAACAGCTTCTGAAGATTGCGATTGACAGTGTATCGGCTCCCATGGTCAGGGCAACTGCAATTTCACTGCTCGGGAATTATACTGAACCCGGGACCAGCAGGATCCTGAGTCAAACCGTGAATGACCCGGATCCCTTAATCCGGTTTGCAACTCTTTCTACTGTCCGGAATCTGGAAGATGAAACCATAACCGGAATTTCCCTTCGTGGATTAGGCGATTCCATTAAAATGGTACGGATACTGTCTGCCCTTGCTCTGGCCAATGTGCCGACTCAATACCTGCCCAGAACCTCTCTGAAACAATGGAATAAAGCACTGGAAGAGTATAAAGGGGCACTCATGTTCAATGCCGATCATCCCTCAACTCATGTAAACCTCGGGAATCTGTCCATTCTAATGGGTGATTTTATTGCAGCAGAAACCTCCTATAAAAAAGCCATAGAAATAGAACCGGCAATGATGATCCCCTACATCAACCTGGCTGACCTGTATCGACGCCTGAACCGGGATGAGGAAGGGGAAAAAGTACTGAATGATGCGCTTGAACAACACCCGGATCTTTCCGAAGTGCATTACGCACTTGGATTACTCCTGGTCAGGAAACAGCAAACGGAGGAAGCACTGAAACACCTCCAAGAGGCAGCAAATCTGGAGCCGGAGAATTCACACTATAGCTATGTTTACGGAATCGGACTGAACTCATCGGGAAAACCGGGTGATGCCATCTCGTTTTTGATGTCAGCATTGGAACGACACCCCTTTGACCGGGACATTTTATACGCCCTCTCAACAATCAACCATGAGCAGGGAAACCGGGAAAAAGCCCTTGACTATGCAGAACGATTGATCGAGAACTATCCCAATGATCCCAACTACCAGCAACTCCTGGTATTCCTGCAGTCACAGAGGTAGAGATGCAATGCATCTGAGGCATCCTGACGAGATCGGTAGTCAGGATTAGTTCAATTGATTCAAGGCATTGTGCAGATGGCAAGGCATGTTATCAGATGATGTAAGTACTTGGTACTTGGTACTTGGTGCTCGGTTCTCGGTCCTTGGTTCTCGGTCCTTGGTTCTCGGTTCTAGATCCTGGGACTCTTTTGATAAAACTGTACAATATTGTCTTTATTCGTCAGACCAGCTTTCTCTCCCACAATCCAGCCCTTAGTGGTCTGACGAAGTTCACACTGCGGACTGACTCACCTTTTAGTCCCTCAATCTCTCAGTCCCTTAGTCTCTTCGTCTCTTCGTCTTCCTTTACCCAGTAACCTGCAACTAGCAACCAGTAACATCTTTTACTGCCTGCTGCATACTACCTACTATTTGCTACCTACTCCACCTCAAACCGTAACCCGTATCCCGTAACTGCCCACTCATCCACAGTGAAATATGCTCCTTCGTCGCATTTCACGTGGCAGGCACTCATCACTCACACAACTCATTTCTCTCCCTTCTCACCCTTGTCCGCCGTATCCGCCATTTGGCGGAGTAGGCGGATCACACAACTATCCCCTTGCATTATACCAAACTTATTTATTACTTTATGATAATAACGTTCACGTTCATCATTATTCATCCAAATAGCAGTAAAAATGAAAAACAAATTCACACGAAGGCAATTCATTCAAACCTCAGCAAAAGGCGCCCTGCTAATCGGAGCCGGTGGCTCTCAGCTCCTTGTTCAGGGGTGTAGAGGAAACAAAAAATATGATCTTATCATTGCCGGAGGGATAGTATACGACGGACTGGGCACGACAGGCAAGGACGTTGAGATTGCAATTAAGAATGATAAGATAGTCCTGATTGATGAGAAACTGAACAGGAACAACGCCGGCAGGATCATTGAAGCGGGCGGAATGGCCGTTTCTCCGGGATTCATTGATATGCATACTCACACGGATATTGGATTGCTGGCAAACCCCCTTGCAGAAAGTCATATCCGGCAGGGGATCACCACAGAGATCAGTGGCAACTGCGGCAGCACTCCCTTCCCTGTGGCGGATGAAGTCTATGAAGAGATGAAAAAAGTGGTAAAGGATGAATATGATATTGATCTCAGCTGGAGAGATATCAACGGTTTCTTTCAGCGGCTGGAAGAGAAAGGTATGGCACTGAATTATGTCACGTTATTGGGTCAGGGTGATTTACGCGGGAAAGTGGTCGGATTCAACGACCAGCCGGCAACACCGAGAGAGATCAATCAAATGAAAATCATGCTGGATGAAAACATGAAAGCCGGGGCATGGGGACTCTCAACCGGTCTGGAATATGCACCCGGCAGTTATGCCGATACAGAAGAAATCATTGAGCTTTGCAATGTAGTATCTGCAAACCATGGAATCTACGCAACCCACATGAGGGACGAAGGGGATACACTGCTGGAAGCAATGGATGAAGCAATACGGATAGCCCGCGAGGCTGGTGTCAGTACCCAGATCTCACACTTTAAAATAGCCTATCCACGAAACTGGCATAAGATCGATACTGCCATTGACAAGCTTGAACAGGCCAAGGATGCAAGGCTTCCGATACTGGCAGACCGGTATCCTTACATGGCCGGTTCAACCGGGCTGAGCCTCTATTTCCCACTCTGGGCAAGACAGGGTACGACAAAGAATTTCATCGCACGATTAAAGGATTCTGATCTGGATGAAAAATTACGCACCCATTCCCGGGAGCAGGGAGAAAAAATCGGAACCTGGGAAAACATACGGATCTGTTCCGTAACAACCGATAAAAATAAACACCTTGAGGGAAAAAATATCATAGAAGCCGCCACGGAAGCTGGTAAGGATACCTATGATTTCATGCGGGATCTGCTGATTGAAGAGGAGAACCAAGTTGGTATGATCAGTTTCATGATGAATGAAGAAAACCTGCAGCGCATCCTTGCCCATCCCCTCGTAAGTATCGGATCCGACGGTTCTGCCGTAGCACCGTATGGTGTTCTCCATAAGGGGAAACCCCATCCACGGTTTTACGGCACCTTCCCCCGGGTGCTTGGGAAATATGTCAGGGAAGAAAAGATCATGACTCTCCCGGAGGCAATCCGGAAAATAACCTCAGTCCCTGCTGACAAGTTTGGTTTCAACGGAAGGGGCAGGATCAGTGAAGGTTATTTCGCCGACCTGGTTGTGTTCGATCCCGACCGGGTGATCGACCGGGCGACCTGGGAAGACCCGCATCAATACCCCGAGGGCATCGAATACGTCGTGGTGAACGGGAAGGTAGCGGTGGAAGGAGGAGAAACCACCGGAACCCTCCCCGGAAGGATTCTGAAGAAGGAAGCCATTGCATCCGTTTGATCGACTTTCTGCATATTAGCCAGCAGACAACTGAGAAGAACAAATAGCGTTGAGAATTCGTACCAGAATGAACAAGTTAAAAGTTATCGGTTAAATGTTAATAGTGATATAGACCTGTTTATTTGTGCTCCGAGTGATTGAGGATAAAAACTCCGAAGGAGTTAAATAATGAATAACCACCGACGACCGTCGGTGGATTAATACGAACAGGTATGTCACCGGTCCAACTGCGTTGCCATTATAAAGGAAAACGTTCCATGGACCGAAAAGTACCAGACCTATAAAAAGAGAAAAACTGTGAACTAAAAATGGAAAACTGTGAACTGCGATTTCCTTGCAAGGAAATCGCCCTCATGGACCGGAAGATGTCAAAAAATAAAAAGAACTTTTCCTCCCCCTGGTCCTGCGGACCTTTCCCCCTCTTGCCATGTGAAATAGCAGTCATCCTGGACGTAGTGCTAATACAAAACGTTATTTCACATGGCTGGAGGGGGATATATCGCAAATCCCAATAGTCTGTCGTGAAGAATCTAAAAGAGATGAAGCCTATTGAACCCTAAACTGGTAGATGCCTGAATCGGATGTATTGCCCTGAGAATCTTTCGTTATTACCCTCCAAAAATAAATCGTGTTGGATGCCACGCTTACGTCACTCACCATGCTTTCCGTAATGCTGGTTACCATTATGCCTGGCGGAGATACCGTGCCAAAATACACATCATATCCTACAATATCTCCATCAACGTCGCCTCCGGTCCAATCAAGGGTGATCAAACCCGTTGGGGCAGAAAGCGTTTCTGCCATTGCAGGTGTAATGATATCAGCCGGGAATGGAGTATAGGATTCGACTGCCTCCCCGGCATTGTAAAACTTCCAGGTTTCACTGTGAGCCGTATCGGAAACAGAGGTGGATTTTGATACAACAAACCAAGCATATGGCGTTGCCCGGTCGAGGACTAATGAATACCCGGTAGTTGATGCTTGACTGGCAGAGGCAGATCCTGTGTTCAGGTTTTTTACATTCAATTCGTACTCATCGGTATATTCACCCGCCTCCCATTCGAAATGCACCGTGCATTGGGTATCTGTAATATCCGTTCCTTCATTGCATAAAGAACTTTCGTAGGGAAAAATCAGGGTTGCAGCTGTCGGAATTTCAGTTGTGTCATCCGGCTTGGAATCATCTTTGGCACAACCAGAAACCAGATAGAGTATGATAAGAAAGAGAAGTGCCTTTTTCATTTTTTTACAATTTTAAATGTTGCCCGTGAAGTGTCGGATTTCACTGATACAATATAAATGCCTGCTGCCAGATGTGAAGCATCAACAGAAACTGATCCATTTAGTACCGGGAAATCTTTGGAGAGTATTATATTCCCAAGGCAGGAGTAAATATTAATTTGAACCTCCTTCGAATCGTATCCGCCAACGAATACATTAAA
>CAZTES010000234.1:0-5011 GCA_964612275.1 uncultured Rikenellaceae bacterium | reverse complement strand
ATCGTTTGAGTGAACCCAGCTCACCGGTATACACCACGATTCCTTCGCGGATAACGCGAACCTTTGTGTTTCGCTGCATTTTCCCCTCTTTGACGACGCATCCTGCGATGGTTCCAACTTTGGTGATCTTAAAGGTATCACGGACTTCAAGTGTAGCCATGATTTCTTCTTTCACTTCGGGGGATAACATTCCCTCCATGGCTGCTTTGATTTCCTCAATAGCATCATAGATAATGGAGTATAAGCGGATATCGATCTCCTCTTTTTCAGCCAGTTTGCGGGCACCCAATGACGGACGGACCTGGAATCCGATAATGATTGCATTGGAAGCGACAGCCAGAAGCACATCCGATTCGGAGATCTGTCCAACCGCCTTATGTTTTACATTGACCTGGATCTCTTCGGTTGAGAGCTTGATCATGGAGTCAGACAGTGCTTCCACCGAGCCATCCACATCACCCTTTATGATGATGTTTAGCTCTTGGAAGTTGCCGATAGCGATCCGTCTGCCGATCTCTTCGAGTGTAATGTGTTTTTGTGTCCGGATTCCCTGTTCTCTTTGGAGCTGTTCCCGTTTGTTGGCTATTTCTTTAGCCTCCCGGTCGCTATCCAGAACATTAAATTTATCCCCTGCCTGGGGTGCACCATTTAAACCGAGTACGAGAACCGGTGTTGCCGGACCGACTTCATCCACTTTATGCCCTCTTTCGTTGTACATGGCTTTGGTGTGCCCGTAATAACTGCCGGCAAGAAGGATATCGCCCAACCGGAGGGTGCCTGCTTCAATCAGGATAGTTGCCACATATCCGCGGCCCTTGTCCAGGGAGGATTCGATGACTGTACCCAGAGCAAATTTTTCGGGATTTGCTTTCAAATCGAGCATTTCTGCTTCCAGCAGTACTTTTTCAAGCAGATCATCCACATTTGTCCCGTGTTTCGCAGAGATTTCCTGGGATTGATACTTTCCTCCCCAATCCTCGGTCATAAAATTCATATTGGCCAGTTCTTCCTTAATTTTTTCAGGATTTGCACCGGGTTTATCGATTTTATTGATGGCAAAGATAATGGGTACGCCTGCTGCATGGGCATGGTTGATCGCTTCCACTGTTTGAGGCATAACGTTATCGTCGGCAGCTACCACAATGATTGCAATATCGGTTACCTGTGCTCCACGGGCACGCATGGCGGTAAATGCTTCATGGCCGGGGGTGTCCAGGAAGGTTATTTTTCTTCCGTCGTCGAGGGTTACATTATAGGCTCCGATATGCTGTGTGATAGCCCCTGCTTCGCCGGCTATAACATTTGTTTTCCTAATGTAATCGAGCAATGATGTTTTCCCATGGTCGACGTGTCCCATAACCGTAACAATGGGTGGGCGGAACGCCAGATCCTCTGCCTTGTCTTCCTCCACATTAATAGCCTCCAGGGCTTCAATACTGATGAACTCCACTTTGTATCCGAATTCATCAGCGATCAGGGACATGGTTTCTGCATCCATTCTCTGGTTAATGGATACGAACAGCCCCAGGCTCATACAGGTAGAGATCACGTCGGTGGGTGAAACACTCATCATGTTTGCCAGTTCATTTACGGAAACAAATTCGGTTACTCTCAGGATATTTTTCTCTTGTTCTTTTTTCTCGACGGCTTCCTGCTGTTTCTGGCTCACAGCGTCTCTTTTTTCTCTTCTGTATTTTGCTCCTTTGGATTTTCCTTTGGTTAGCCGTGCTAATGTTTCCTTGATCTGTTTCTGAACATCTTCCTCATTCACCTCCTGGCGGAGTGGTTTCTTCTTTTTCTTTGTGGTTGTTTTTTTCGTCTCTTTAGAGATCTCTTCAGCCAGTATTTTTTCAGGATCATCTTCAATACTTACCCGTTCTTTATCTTTTCTGATCCTTTTTCTTCTTTTCTTTCTGGAGTCGTCATCGCTGGATGATGCAACCAGTTTCTTCTTCTCTTTTTCTTCTTTTTTTGGCAGATCGATTTTACCAACGACTGTTGGTCCGGTGAGTTTTTCGATTTTGGATTTATAAACTCTTTTTTCTTCTTCTTTTTCAGGAGCCTTTTCTTCCTTTTCGGCTGTTTCTTTGGTGGAGGGTGGTTCTTCCGTCACCTCTTCTTTCTTTTTCGCTTTTTTAGCGGCTGGTTTCTCTTTCTCTTTTTCAATCTCCTTTTTTCCAACCACTTTCGTGGCAAGATCTTCCTTTTCTTCTGAGGGTTCATCAGCAACCCGCTTTTCTTTCTCTTTTTTCGGTTTCTTTTCCGGTTCTTCAGCAGGAGGCTTTTCAGCCGGTTCTTTCACGGTTTCAGCTTTGGGCAATTTATCGATAGGGTCGGCTGCACCGCTGGAGTCTTTTATCAGCACCTCTTCTTCCTGTTCGGTTGGTTCTGTTGCCGCTTCCTCCTCGGCAACTTCTTCTGCTTCATGGGTCTCCATAAAATGACGCATGCTCAACTTTTCCGATTCCTTTTTGACACTGATCTCACTACTGTATTCAACAGCAAGAAGATCATACGCTTCAGGGGGTAACTTGGTATTGGGATTGGTATCAATATCAAAATCCTTCTTATGCAGGAATTCAACAATGGTTGATATCCCCACGTTAAACTCTCGTGCAGCCTTACTCAATCGTATTGTTTTTGTCCCTTGTCCCATAACCTTTTCCTCACCTAATGAAATTGCCTACATGCAGTGCAAATATATAAGATATGCTATAAAATAAGCTTTTCACAATGAATTATTCGAATTCGGTATTAAAAACCTTAATGACTTCACGGATTGTTTCTTCTTCAAGATCGGTGCGTTTTACCAGGTCTTCAACAGAGAGATCAAGAACACTTTTAGCCGTATCACAACCGATGGCTTTCAATTCATCCAGGATCCAACCCTCAACCTCATCAGCAAATTCATCCAGGTTCACATCCTCTTCATCTTCGGTGCCAGATTCACGATACACATCGATTTCATAGCCTGTCAGCTGACTGGCCAGTTTAATGTTTAATCCTCCCTTACCGATAGCCAGTGACACTTCGTCGGGTTTCAGATACACTTCGGCACGTTTCATTTCTTCATCCAGTTTAATGGATATGATCTTAGCCGGGCTCAGTGCCCTGGTAATAAAAAGTTGGGTATTGGTTGTATAATTGATCACGTCAATGTTCTCATTTTTCAATTCACGCACAATGCCATGGATTCGTGAGCCCTTCATGCCGACACATGCTCCAACCGGATCGATCCGTTCATCGTATGATTCAACGGCTATTTTTGCTCTTTCTCCCGGAATACGGACAATTTTCTTAATGGTGATCAACCCGTCAAATATTTCCGGGACTTCCAGTTCAAACAGTCGTTCCAGAAAAATGGGGGATGTCCTGGAAAGGATAATCAACGGGTTATTGTTTTTCAGTTCAACGGATAGAACAACCGCGCGTATAGTATCTCCCTTTCTGAAATAATCGGAAGGGATCTGTTCGATTTTGGGAAGGATCAGTTCATTCCCTTCATCATCAAGGATCAGTATTTCACGTTTCCACACCTGATATACCTCTCCGGTAACAATATCTCCGATGCGGTCTTTGTATTTGGCGTAAACGTTACTTTTTTCGAGATCAAGGATCCTGGCGGTCAGGTTCTGACGGAGTGCTAGAATGGCACGTCGTCCAAAATCAAATAGTTTCACCTCATCGGTAACCTCTTCCCCCACCTCGTAGTCATCATCAATCAGTTTTGCTTCGGAAAGGCTGATCTGGAGATTTTCATCCTCAAGCTCATCATCGTTAACCACTTCCCTGTTGCGCCAGATCTCAAAGTCACCTTTGTCGATGTTGATTATGACATCAAAGTTTTCATCTGTCACATATTTTTTTTGAAGCAGATTTCTGAAAACATCTTCCAGGACACTCATCATCGTTGCACGGTCGATATTTTTCAACTCCTTGAACTCAGAAAATGTGTCGATAAGATTTAAATTTTCCATCCTCTCACAGTATTAATAGTCAATAACCGCTTTCGTTGTTTTTATCTGATCAAAAGCATAAAAACGGCAATACTCCTCCGTTTTGCTTTCTTTTTGCTGGTCTGGTTTGGTCATGCATTCAAGTTCAACGCCCTTCTCTGAGACTGCAATCAATTTTCCACGCTGTTTATGCCCGTCCCTGAGAACCACCTCTACCATTTTATGGAGGTGTTTTTCATATTGCCGATGTACCCTGAAGGGCATATCCAATCCGGGAGAAGAGACCATCAGGTCAAAATCCCCGGCTTCCCTGCCGAGGTGATTCTCGATAAACCGGCTGATCTCGGCACATTCATCAATCGTTATTCCTTCATCCTTATCCACCCGGATTGCAATTTCATTTCCCTTACCAATCCTGATATCCACAATGAAGAGACCGCCATTCCGGTATTCCTGTTCGATCAATTCCTGTATTTGTTTTTCTGGTATCATGCAATTTCTACAAAAATAGGGGACTTATGTCCCCTAAAATATTATACAACCCGTCATTCAAGGTGCGAAATTAATGATTATTATTGAAACTCCAAAATTTACGACTTTTTATATCCCTGTCAGTGACGGCAGGCAGGCATGGGGTAAGACGGGTATATAATGCGTGATCCACGAAACGGATCCTCCTCTGTCCCTGCGCGGGGTTTTTTTCTATTTGGTAGAGATTCAGATTGTTCGTATTTTCAACCGGTAATTTATTAGGAATAATTAGTGAACTGGTCCAATAAGAAAAAGATCATTAATGATCCGGTTTATGGATTCATACACATCCCTTCCGGGACTATTTTTGATCTGATTGAGCATCCCTATTTTCAGCGATTGCGAAGGATAAAACAGCTTGGTTTAACCAACTTTGTTTACCCTGGAGCGACACATACCCGGTTCCAGCATGCACTTGGTTGCCTTCATCTGATGGGCTCAGCCATTCAGGTTATCCGGTCGAAGGGGATCAGCATAACCGATGAGGAGGCAGAAGCAGTGTCCGCTGCCATTCTGCTTCATGA